>JBJSYU010000049.1:0-9366 GCA_046089945.1 Candidatus Methylumidiphilus sp. | reverse complement strand
CAAGCCCCTCACCCCCAACCCCTCTCCCGCTGGGAGAGGGGAGTAAAACCAATGCTTTTGCGCCTATTTACGCTTTCTTCAAACGCATAATGCCCATCAGCTTCAACGTGTATTTCTCATAACCCGGCTCGCTGATACCTTTGCGGACTTTGCGCATGAAGTATTTCTCATAGGCAATCTTCGCCAAATGCACCCAGCGCCCGCCGGACGACCATTGCACATTGCGCGGCGGGATTTGCGGCATCGCCAAAAACGCCACGCCAGTGTCGCCAAAATCGGCCAGACACAGCGCATTCCACGTCGCCTCATGCGTGGGTTCCTTGCCGTCCAACACATCGCGGATATTGTGCGCGGTGGCCGTCACCATCGACTCGATCATATAACCGGTTTTCGGTGTGCCGGTCGGGACGGGGGTTTGGCTCAAGGGCGGAATGGCGATGCAAACGCCGATGGAATACACATTCGGATAAGTCGGGTTGCGCTGATGTTTGTCCACCAACACAAAGCCACGCGGATTCACCAGCTTGTCCACACCAAATACCGCGTCCACGCCTTTGAAGGCCGGCAGCATCATGCTGTGCTTGAACGGGATTTCGTGCTTCTTCTTTTCCTGGCCGTTTTCGTCCACTTCGGTCACATACATCATGCCGGCTTCGATTTTGTCCACCTTGGCATTGCAAATCCAATCAATATGCTTGTCGCGCAGCGCCGCCTCCAGCAAACCCTTGGTGTCGCCGACGCCGCCTAGGCCCAAATGGCCGATGTACGGTTCCGATGTCACATAGGCCATTTTCACTTTATGGCGGATTTTGCGTTTGCGCAAATCGGTTTCGGCGATGAACAGATACTCATAGGCCGGGCCGAAACAGGACGCGCCTTGCACCGCGCCAATCACTATCGGGCCGGGGTCTTTGACGAAATCGTCCCAAAACTCACCGGATTCGCCGGCATGATCGACATGGCACACCGACTGCGTGTGGCCCTTCGGCCCTAAGCCCGGAATTTCGTCAAACGCCAGCTTCGGGCCGGTGGCAATAATCAGATAGTCATAATCCACCGTGCTGCCGTCGGCCAGATCCAACTGGTTCGCCTCCGGCTTGACCTTGGCGACCTGCTGCTGGATGAAGGTGATTTTTTTCTTTTTGAACACCGGCGCCAGCTCGACCTTGATGTCGGAAGGCTTGCGCCAATTGACCGCCACCCAAGGGTTGGACGGCACAAAATGGAACGTGGGCGTGTCGGCGATGACCACGACCTCGTCTTCTTTGCGGGCCATTTCCTTCATTTCAAAGGCCATGGGGATGCCGCCGATGCCGGCGCCGATGATTACGATTTTTGCCATGTTGTTTCTCCGGTGGGTTGTGGCGAGTCTTGTTATTGTGCTGCTGGTCAGTTTGCAAACCCTAGTCTAGTCGGAATTTTAGCGTTTCCTTCTATACGGCCTGCGGCACGGGCGTCCAGCGGCCCGCGTGGGTTTGGTTTGTTGGGTGGGCTTCGCGGGCTTTAAGTCCCCTCGCCCCGTGGGGAGAGGGTTAGGGTGAGGGGCAAACGCTTGTTTTTTTAGACCCTCACCCCAGCCCTCCCCCTGCGAGGGGGAGGGAGCAAAGACTTAATTCAACGCTTCCTTAAAGCCCAGCTTTTTCAAAATGCTGTCCATCAGGCAAAACTGCGTGAAGCCGCTTTGCAGCAGATTGGCCCCGACGAAGGCGGTGAACCACAGCCAATTGGCACTATGGAACAGCGGACTGCCTTCCACGCCTAGGCTTAAGGACAGCAGCACAAACGTGCCGGCGATGATTCTGACGATGCGATGCGTGGTCATAGCGTTGCTCCAGTGGGGGTGGCGATGGCCTAAGCGCAATCAAATCCTGTGCCAGCCATTTCCAGCGGCACAAGTAGTTGGTTTTTAAGCTGAAAACAGGGGCGGGGCAGGCGTCGAGCCGCTGATTGGTTCAGCGTGAAACGTAAATGTTTCAGTTGGTGGGATTTGTGAGACGGGATTAAGACGTTATGAAACAATACGGGCGACGGCCCACAATCCTCCGCAATAGACGCGAGTAGAGCGGCGGACAGGCGAAATGCGCAGGATCGCGCCGCCGCCGAGCCACATTCAATCGCGCAACACCTCGTCCACGCTGTCGGCCTGAAACAGGCGCTCGCCCCAGCGCAGCAGCGTGGCGGCGTCGGCGGTTTGCAGGCGTTGGCGCGACGGCTCGTCCACCGCGCCAAAGCGGCGTTCCAGCAGCCGCAGCAGCATCGCCGCCTCGCCCTCCTGCCGCCCGCGCGCCAAACCCTGCCCCAAGCCTTTTTCCAAGCCCTGCTCCAAGCCCTGGCGCAGCCACTCCTCCGTCCACTCAATCACGCGCTCTGCCAACATGCTCTTCACCTCTTGCAGTTCGTTCAAATGGTTGAATTCTACGCCGGGCATCCGCCCCGGCAACAGCACCCGCTTCAGCCAGACCGTGAACGCCCGCCCCAGCGAGGCTTGCTCCGGCGTTTGCAGCCAGTCCACCAACGCCGCCAACACCTGCGCCACATCCTGCGGCGTCCGGCTGTTTTCCAGCCGGAACAAAGCCGCCGCCAAATTGCGCAGCGGGGCCAAATCACTGTCGGCGTAGCGGCCCTCGTCCAGCAGCAAATAGCGCAGGCTGGGGCGGTGCAGCGCCAGCCCGCCGGGCGCGTCGGCGATCAACTCGGCGATATCCTCCGCCGCGTTCCAGCGCGGCTTGCCGTTGTACAACACCACCGGCAACACCGGCGGCAGCCGCTTGCCCGCCGCCAACGTCCCGGCGCGGATCAAATCCTGATACAGCAGCCCCAAGTAAACCAGCATCCGCACCGCCATGAACGGATCGATGCTGGACTGGAATTCCAGCAGCAGATAAACATACAGCCAATCCTCCCCAAGCCGCACCCGCCAGACAATATCATCCTCGCGTTCGCGCAAATCGTCGGCGACATAGCCGCCGCCGACGCGCTCCAGCGTGGTGAAATCCACCTCCGCCACCCAAGGCTGCGGCACAAAGCCGCGCAACAGGTCTTCGACCATCGCGGGGTGGGAAAACAGAAGCTTGTAGCTGTGGTCGTGATCCATCGGGGCGGCGTGGCAGGGTTGGTGGCAATGGGGCGGGGATAGTTTAACCGGCCGGCGCCGGGCGTAGCGCCGGCATCCTGCCGGCCAAAGTCTAGCAATGCCGCAAACGCCGGCAAAGATGCCAACGCTACGACTGCACAGCCAATGCCGAAAAAATCGCCGTCATTCCGGCCGGGAGCCGGAATCCAGCGCCCAAGGATGGCAAACGGGCCGCTTGCACACAACAAGACTCAGCCCACATGACGTAGCCCCGCGCTTGCCGCAGGTTGGGCGCAAATGCTTTGGCGAGCAGGGGCGGATTTTGTACGGCAAGACCGAGAGCGGGGCTGCATTTGACCTGCGGAAATCGGTCAAGGATAGGACTATTGCCCCAGTTTAAATGCTACGAGGTTTGCGACTTTCATCAATTGTGATAGCAGATCAAGGTTGCACCACAAAATAATTTAACCTGACCACTGTTGGCGACAAGGCTTCAACCTGCGGCGTAAGCGTTCCATCGGGATTGGCAACAGCTATGCCATCAGGTATTGATCGCTTAGTGGCAATAGCAATTATGCTGTTTTGGCCTGCTGCTTCTCTGAGGGGATATTTTCCATCGCCTTCCGGGTATTGATATATCTTCCCGGGCTGCAATACCCGAACTTTGTCTGTATCATCATAGGGATACAATTCATCCAATTTACCCTCAGCGCCAAGGTTGACTATTCGTAGCGAGAGTGGCCTGTTAATTAAAAATCGAATATTCAGATCGTCTGCTGGATGGTATTGCATGGCATCCAATTCAAGCGATAGCGCACCGTCACCGCTGGTGGCGGCATTCCAAGATTGGCATTTTGCAGTGCTTCCATTGAGGTGAAAGCACTCCTGTTTCCAGTCTGGTGGGTTTGGGCTGGGCATATTGAAATATACTAAAGCACTGACTATTATGCTTGTAATTATGATTGGCAATATGCAATTGTTCTGTATCCAGCGTAGCCATTTCTCTTTTGGCTTTTGCCCGTTGGGTGGGGTTGGGGTTGGGGTTGTCGTTGGCCTTGGTGCTTGTATCTGTTTGCTTTTAGCCTCAGTCGTACAGAACTGGTCTAGGGGCTTGTCGCACTTTATTGCATGGACTGTGAAGGTTCGATATTTCTCAGAGTCAGATACCTCTGCAAGCAAAGCGCCAATTTCCGCGATGATTGCGCCATGAGGCAGAGCATCTTTTTGAAAGTCCACAGGTCTATCGTTGAAGGTTTTATCAAAAGCTTTTAGGTTTTTAACCAGTTCCCATGATTTTGCTTTAAAGAAATCATCATCGGCTGACCCAATGCGCAGCGGCCAGCCGGTTTCTAATATCGTAGCCAACCAATAACCAAGGCTGAATAGATCAACCCGCCAGTCAAGCCCATCAACCGCAAATGGCCCGGATGCGCTTTGACCTTTGTCCAGCCGCAAAGCGCATTTGAAGCTCTCGGATTGATAATCTGCCACTGGCAATATAGGTAAGGAATGCCGTAATGGCCGCGCTGATGTGACAGAAAAGGCGAAGTCGATGAGCTTGATTGCATCATAGTCGATGATAATGCGCCGATCCTTGTCTATGGCCGAGGAATCAGAGGGATGGTAAGGTAGACAGATATTGTCTAGTTTTATATCGCAATGCACAACCCCATAGCGATGAATGCCTTGCAAGGCTATCAAACAGGCAGACGCCAACCTAAAAAATTCACTGGGATGCTGAAACGGATGGTGGCAGACTTTGCCATCGTCGTATTTTGGAGACACGCGCAGCCAATCAGCAACTGTGATGCCAGCGTCGAACGTCGCCACTTCCGTATATTCGGATGGACTAGCCTTTTTTGCTTCTACAAAATCGACCGTATGCGGTAGACGTTCTCTATTTGCGGCGAATTCTAATAAAAATTCATTTTCCCGGTTCATCCAATATCGGTAGTTATCTCCAAGCCCTTCTTGCTTAAAGATTTTGCGATATATACCACGCGAAGCCCCTGCCTTGGGTGCTTCGCGCTTTACTTCCACATGCTTTAGAGTGGGGATAACAGCAGCATCGTTGCTAAATGGATTCAGCATGGACAGATTGTTCCGACCAGCGCTTACTTCCGATAGCTGATGATGGTCACGCGGCGGTTTACATCATCCTCAGGATTGGAGCCTTCTAGGGGGGCAGAATCGCCTTTAGGCACAATCTTAATGTCCGAGTCCCTCATTGCGTGGCTTGCAACTAAAAACTGTTTAACTGCCTCTGCACGTTTCTTTGAACGTTTCCAGTTGTCGCGTGGTGTCCCAGTCCGATTGGCATGGCCCTCCAGAATCACTTGTTGATCCGGCAATCTTTTAAGTGATTCAGCGAGAGGGGCGAGCAGTTTCACTTGAACATCCTCCTTTAGGGACGTTTCTTTGTTTTCAAACGGAATTAAAAAAGATGCGGATGTGTGTTCGTCCGCCGACGGCAAAAGATTTGTGCGTGGTTGCTTGGGAATGTAGCGCACTTTTATATCGGGATCTGGCTCTGGCAATTTCAGTTGTTTGTACAATCCTTCCGCAGAGGGTGGATGATCTACAGAGTAGACATCTTCTGCTCCAATAGCGACGGTGTATTGCATGACAACAAGTATCGAAACGCACAAAATGCGGGTGGGTAGGGTGTTATGGAATTGCATGTGTAGCCTCCAGTTCTGGTTATAAAAACATATGGCCTGTCTAGCGACACAGGCCAATCAGGAAAACATCTGCATATTTATTTTTTTATGAACAGAAAATCCCCGCCGATATCCTCATCACCAGCGCGCGGGATAATACCGTATCTTGGCTCTTGGTTCGATATCATCTTGCGCATACGGCTTTTCACCGCCTGTGCCAGCCTGCTGCCTTCCAATACACCTTGGTTTTTTTGCAATTCATCGAGAAAAATATGCGCAAAACATGAGTGTCCATCCCTAATGCCGGGGCATCTGTCACTTACTGGCTCATTGCCTCCCGAAGTGAAGGCCGTCCTAGATACAGCAACCGATTTGCGCAAAAGGTAAGACTTGTACTGATACTCTTTTGTGCCTTTTTGAGGATTCCAAGTATATAAATATTCTTTGGTCACCATGGCTGCCTCCATTGAGTGCGGTGGCTTTACAATATTGGAAGTATCGTTTACCGGTTTATTCGAAAAGCAACTATCGGAAATTACGATAATATGCTTGGCATCAGTTTGCTTGATTCTTTTGGTGATTTCAGTGTCAGAAAGCCAAGTTGCACTGTTGTTGGTGTCCGCATCCGCCGGCAACCAGTATACTTCACCGTGGTTGTCGCCATGGCCGGCATAATAAATCAACAAATTGTTAGCTTGATTGCTTCCCTTAAAAAGATCCACATAGGATTGCAGTGCTTCCAGTATGTCCTCCTTTTTTGCATCTTTAAGCACTTTGACATCATAGCCGTAAGTGTCTTTAAGCAATGCCGCAACAGCGTCAGCATCATTTCTTGGACTGCTAAGCTCGGCGTCCTTGCCTAGCCTGCTGTCTGGCGTGTCATAATTGTTGCCAATCACCAAGGCATAATAATTGCCAATCTCCAGTGGATTTGCACAGAGCGGGCAAACACAGTCCTTATTTTCAGTTAGGAATGCCTCAAACTCGACAGGTTCACGATAATCATGCAGTATACCAAAAAAGTATGGCTCTGGTGCGAGAGAATAAGGCTCTTCTTCTGGATAATCACAATACCCATCTTTTTTTGCTAGGATTTTATGTTCTTTCTTTTTGTTCTCTGGAATTTCTATATTTTGGCGCTGAAATGGCCCATATTCCTTTCCATCCACAATAAAAGTCGTGTCTGGCTGGTTGGAAGAAAGCCGTACATCAATGCCACATCCTGATAAGGCCAAAAGCAAAAATCCAAGCGTCGCAAAGCGATTTCGAGTGACATAATTCATGGCGTTTATCTGCAAGGATCGTGTTTTGATTTTATTTGTCTTTCTCAACAGCAGCCGCCGTGCCTTGGACAACCACATCTAAAGTGTGCCAAGGAAGGAATGGTATGGGGAGAAACCATGTCCTAGTTTTTTCATCAATCCGATAGTTGATTAGCATGGTTGCGCCTTTTTGTTGGTTTAGCGCTTGATCAAACAACTCTAGGGCTTTGGCCAGATCAAAGTCTGGCGATACCAAAAAAGAAGCTTGATTGACTTCGGCGCTAACCCTGCCCAAAGGTTTTATGTGGCTACCAGCTTCCACATAATGGCTTTGGCGCACAAAATCCCCTGTCTTTAAGGTGGCGCAAGCGCTAAGTTGGGATACGCAAGCGCAGACCGCAAGCACGGATTGTAGTTTCATGGCGATAATCTCCAAAAATACGGTTGATGCAAATTGTAGCAGTGTAAACCAATAGCCGCCAACAAAAACACAGTATTGCAGATGAAAATTCAGTTGGCGAAAAAGAGAAAGCAGCGATTATTTATTCTGCATCGGGTCTGCCTATCTCATATTTAGCGGCCTGTCCGTATACTTCATATGTCATTTTGTATACGGGAATGAACAGCAGGGGGGTTGGGTATGTGGTTACTTTCAGTACATGCGCAACGTTAATCAGCAAGTTTGCCCCTGGCTTTTGGTTGAGAGCATTTTTGATAGCATCAACCCGAACTTGCGAGTCCAAATCAAGTGAGCCAAAAAATAAAAATGAGGCTTTAGATGCCTCTCCATGCACTTTTACATCACCCATGCGGGTGATCGTGCCTTGAGGATCGGTGAAGTGCGATTGTGGATCAAGCTTGAGCACCCGTGTTTGAGTGCAGGCCGTCAATGCAAATGCCAAGCCAATGCAGCAGAGCAACGGATTTATTCGTGTATTCATTGGTTCACCTAAATTTGATGGGGTTAGCGTTTGCCATGATACACAGCTTCATCCCTCTGGCGCAACCACGCCGACATCGCTTTAATCGTTCCCACGCAGAGCGTGGGAACAATAAAAAATACCCCAAGTGGCTTAAATACCCAGCATCCCCGCGTCGCGGTAACGCACCAACAACCCCAGCCCTTCCGCCGCCGGTTTGCAGCTCAAAAAGCTATGGTAGGTGTTCAGCGCTTTGGCGAAGCCTGCGTCTTCGCGCAGCGCGTCTAAGCCTACTCCCGTCTGGCCGCAAAAATGACCTACCCCAAAGTGCTAAAATTATTACAATTCAATTGCTTATGACGCAGTTAATGGTCGGTTTTAGAGTGAGAAGGGAGTGGTGCCACCAGCTTTTGCACGTAGGGCAGCGGGGTGGCGGGTGCAGGGTTTGGCGGTCGTCCAAGGCTTGCAACAATTCATGCCAAAGGTTTGGGTTGTGTGGGTTCATGGCCGCAGCCGCTCCATTCCGTTAATGAGTTGCCCAATTATCCACGCAAGCGCCCCAGCGCCGCCACCACGCGGTTGCGGCGCAACGCCGCACCAGCAGCACGGTGATGTCGTCCTCGCCGCCGGCGGCGCGGGCGGCTTGCGCCAGCGCGATACATGCCGCTTGCGCGTCGCCGCCGTGTTGCGCCAGCAGTTCGGCGATGCGCGGGGCATCCAACACGCCGTGCAGGCCGTCGCTGCACAGCAGCAGGCTTTCGCCGGGCATCAGGGCAATCCGCCGCAGTTTAGGCTCGCCCATGCAGCCGGTGCCGACCATCCGCGCCGGGGCGCTGGCAGGGACGCCGGGCGGCGGGGTTTCGCCAGTCGCGGCGTAGCTGTGGTCTTGCGTCAGCGCCAGGATTTGGCCGGGCTGGCAATGGTAAAGGCGGCAGTCGCCGATGTGGGTGACCCAGCCGGCGCCGTCGTCGGTGAGCCACGCCGCCGCCAAGGTGGCCGCGCCGGGCGAGAACGTGACTTCGCGCAAACGCGCCTGCACCTGCGCCTCGGCCAGCCTCAGCCATTGCGCCAAGCCCGCCCGCTCGCCGAGCAGCGCCGCCGGGACGGACACGCAATGCCGCGCCAACGTCTGCGCGGCGATGTCGCCCCGCGCCCCGCCGCCGACGCCATCGGCCACGGCGACCGCCAGCCCGCCGATTTTTTTCGAGAAATGAAAGTCCGGGCAGTCTTCGCTGATCTGGTGGCGGACGCCGGTCAGCGTCGCCCAAGCGACGGCCCAGCCGCTATGCTGCTGCGCGGCGGCGCGGGGTGGGGTGGGAAGGGTTGGCATAAGTTCGTACTCCACAGCTTCTAAGGTTGATGCTGAGGTTATACGGTGGGCTGCGGAAAGTTGGCTCAGGGGGCGGGAAAATTGTGAGCCGGGTTTGAGCGTGTAGGAGCGGCCTTTAGGC
>JBJSYU010000048.1:0-5625 GCA_046089945.1 Candidatus Methylumidiphilus sp. | reverse complement strand
ACGTTGAGTTACGACGCCAACGGCAACCAGACCGTCGGGCTGAACAACCGGCAAGTGACGTGGAGCGCGTTCAACCTGCCGACCCAGATCGTCCAAGGCGGCAACACCGTTACGTTTGACTACGACGCCAACCACGAACGCTTCCGCCAAACCGGCCCCACCGGCACGACGGTTTACCTCAACCCAAGAATAGATTTGGGCGGACATTACCAGGAAACCACCGGCGGCGCGGGCAAAGAAACCCGCAGCACCGTCTACGCCGGCGGCAAGGCCGTCGCCGAGGTTGTCACCACCAACGGCGGGCCGAAGTCCACGCGATATTTCCACGTCGATCACCTAGGCAGCATTGATGCCGTCACCGACGACAACGCCTTCGTGCTGGCCCGCTACGACTTCGACCCGTTCGGCAACCGCACTTCGTTCTACGGCAATTCGCTAACGACCCGCCGAGGCTTCACCGGCCATGAGCATGTGCCGGAAGTTGGGCTGATCCACATGAACGGGCGGATGTATGACGCGGTTTTGGGGAGGTTTATTAGTGCTGATCCTACGATACAGTTCCCCGACAATCTGCAATCGTATAACCGGTATTCCTATGTGATGAATAATCCATTGGTGTTTACCGATCCAAGCGGGTTTGGGTTGTTTGGGAGTATTGGCAAGTTTTTCTCGAAGCTTTGGCATAACGAGATATTCAGGGCCGTGGTTTCCATCGCGGCGGCTTTCCTTGTAGGGCAAGTTTGGGCACCATTTACATCATTTGGCTTGGGAAATGCGCTCCTTGGAGGATTTGTAGGGGGTTATATTCAAACCGGAAGTTTACAAGGTGGGATGCTAGGTGCTTTGAGTGCGGGCTTATTTTACGGAGCCGGCAGTCTCAACCAAGCCTTAAAGCTCGACTATGGCGGCAAAATATTTACCCATGCTATAGCTGGCTGTGTATCGGCAGAAGCTTCTGGCGGCAAGTGCGGACAAGGGGCATTGTCGGCAGGGTTTGCCGAGGCGGCTGGGCCTTTTACTGAAGGCTGGGGAAAAACCGGAAACGTGGTAGCCCATGCTGTAGTTGGAGGGACAGCTTCTGCGTTGGGAGGTGGTAAATTTGCGAATGGCGCTATCACGGGGGCCTATGGATATTTGTTCAATGAGGCAAGCCACAAAATCGCTCATGTTTTAGACAACGCGGCAGGTTATGAGGGTGACCCCGTTTATAAAAACTCGAAAGGTGATGCGCAATGTGTTGAACTTCTTAAGCAAACGCTTAACGCGCCCCGTACCAGTGAATGGGAGCAGGGCGATAATATAACTAAGGGAATAACGCTGACGGAAGGTACTGCTATCGCCACTTTCGTAGATGGGAAGTACCCAAACAATTCAACAGGACAGCACGCTGCGATCTATCTTGGACAGAACGAACGAGGCATTATCGTATTGGAGCAATACAAAGGGCTTGACTCAATACAAGTTCGGACTATTCCTTGGTCGCCAAAGCCTCACTCGTCTTTAAGTAATAATGGAAGCGCCTACTCAGTGGTTAAATGGTGAAACCATGGTTGAAGAAAAATTTAATTTAAAATCATTTTGCACTGTGATGATGGTGTTAGTGTGTGGTATCTCTTTTGCCAAGGCTCAAGATTTTGATGGCTTATGCCCAAAAGAGATAGCAACCGAGCAAAGAATCATCTCAGAGGCAAAGGGGTTTCAGAGCTTTCAGAAAGCAACCCATGCAAAGCTTAGTGAGGTATCATTCAGCGATGGTAATCCATTAGATCAACTCATATTGAAATATGATAAATCTGAAACCTCTCATAAAGTTGAAAGCTATTTATGGAAATTCAACAGCCCATCAATTTGGGTTCAATGTGGGTATTTCGGAACTACGGTAAAACTATCTAAGCCGTTGGATACTTCCTTAAAGTCATGCGAAGTCTTCAGAAATCCAGGTAACGGACTAGTGAATAGAATCACATGCAGAGAATGAAGCGGGCGGCGATATGCAAACGGGCGCGGCGGGTTTTGAAAACCCGTCGCTTACGTTTGGTTTTTGAACCAACGTCCCGCCTAGCCGGGTAGGGTGCGCATCGCGCACCATTAACGGATGCTGATAATACTGTTTTTTCTTATTATTGAAACGGTATTGCTGACGTTTCAAATCCCTCTGTATTAACCGGCATCGCAAACGGTGCGCGATGCGCACCCTACGACTATTGTTATAGTCGAGTAGGGTGGGCAGACGGCTTTATCGTCTGCCCACGCGGACAATGCCACAATATTTCGCGGCAACGGTGGGCAACGAAAAGACGTTGCCCACCCTACGTTTCCGCAAAGCCGGCGGGGATATGCAAACGGGCGCGACGGGTTTTGAAAACCCGTCGCTTACGTTTGGTTTTTGAACCAACGTCCCACCTAGGCCCAAAACCCTGCGGACGGGATTGCAAATCCCGTCCGGCTTCTGAGTCGGGTAGCCCACGCGCTTCTCTGTCCATCCCAGCAAACCGAGCTTGCTAAACTGTATTCCCAAACGGCGCTTGGGAACGAGAAGAAAGCCTCGCCAGACCAACTGGGCGAGGCTTTTTGGTGGTTATTGCGCGGTGGCAAGGCGTGGCTTACACTTGGCGTTTTCACACGCGCAGCATTGCCGCCCGATCATGCCTATGCCCACTCTCAAATACTCCGACTTGCTTTTCGCCTTCGATTTTGCCAGCGCCGGGTTTCCTGGCGAAGCCAGAGCTTATATTGCCATCGACACCGGGGCGATATATTTCCTTTCGGAATACACCGATTCTCCAGACGATATGCCGGAAGACGTGGAAACCTCGGATCGCTACATCCAAGTGCCGCACAAAAACCACTTAAACTTAAGCCGACGGTTGGCGCTGCGGTTTGCCGCTGAAAAACTGCCGGATGATGGCTATGCAAGCGTCGCG
Organism: Candidatus Methylumidiphilus sp.; assembly: GCA_046089945.1. Taxonomy (GTDB): domain Bacteria; phylum Pseudomonadota; class Gammaproteobacteria; order Methylococcales; family Methylococcaceae; genus Methylumidiphilus. The sequence goes on along the minus strand of JBJSYU010000048.1, from coordinate 2,701 downwards.
GATATCTTCCAGCGCAAAGGCGCATATCGCCGCTTCAAGGATTATCTGGACGAAATAGGCCAACGGGATGAATGGTATCAGTACGAAGCGGAAAAAACCCGACAGGCTTTGTGCGAGTGGTGCGAGGACAATGCTATTGAACTCATCGATCTCCCAACACAGGACTAACATAATCCGGCGTCCAGGCAAATATGCCAGAACCGCGTAGGGTGCGCACGGCTTTATCGTGCGCACCGTTTATACTTGAAAGCCATTAACTTAAGCCTGCCGACGGTTTTGTCTTGGAGTCCAAAGCTTGCTTTGGACTCCAATATTTCGCTTAAGCTAATGGCTTTGAAGCTCTGCTTCCCGATATGCGGCAAGCAGAGCTTGCTAGACTGCATTCCCAAGCGGAGCTTGGGAACGAGGGAGCGAGATAATGTGCTTGCCGAATGGCCTAAGTGAAATTGTTCCCATGCTTTGCGCTCGCCGTTATAGACTTGTTCCCGCAATAATCTGAACTTTTCAGATTACCCTCACCCCAGCCCTTTCCCTACAGGGAGAGGGGCGCAGATATTCAGTTTGTGCCGGTATCAAGTATATATGACGAGGAATACCCTAGACGCTCCGCGCTCCGAATCCTCCTCAATCCTAAATGGGGCAATCCCGCGCCACCCCGGCCCGGATGATTTCGGCGACGCGCAGGGCGGCGGGGCCGGTGGTGTCGCGGTCGGCGAAGATCAGATAGAGAGCCGCCCAGCGTTCGCCGCCTTCGCGCAGCGGCAGGGGTTTGAGTGCGCCGGCGGCGAGTTCTTCGCGGATGGTGTGTTCGGCGTACCAGGCGTAGCCTAGGCCCATGCAGGCGGCGCGGATCGAGGTGGCTTTGTGGCTGACTGTCCAGCGCTGTTCGTTGAGCCAGCCGGGGGCGCGGGTGCGGAGCCGGCCGCTGTCGCGGATGACGAGGTGGCGGTGTAGGCGCAGGTCTTCCAGGGTCAGCGGCCGGGCAAGCTGGTGCAGCGGGTGGCCGGGGTGCGCCGCCGCGACGAAGCGGACGTGCAGCAGCGGGTCGCCGACAAAGCCGGTCGGCGCGACGGCGCCTATCGCCAAGTCGGCGCGGCCTTCCGACAGCGCTTCGTCGGTGCCTTCCAACACGGTTTCGATCAGTTCGATGCGCGTGTGCGGCTGTTCTTCGCCAAATTGCGCGAGGCATTCGAGCAGCAGCCAGGTCGGGAAGATGGTGTCCACGGCCAGCCGCAGTTCCGGTTCCCAGCCCGCCGCGAGGCTGGACGCGGCGCTTTCCAGGCGCGCGGCTTCGGCCAGCAGGGTTTTGCCGCGCCGGTATAGCACCTGGCCTGTGGGGGTCAGCACGGCTTTGCGGCCTTGCGCGGCAAAGACTTTGAGGCCGAGCAGGCGTTCGAGCTTTTGCACGGCGTAGCTGAGCGTGGATTGGCTTTTGTGCAGTTGTTCGGCGGCCTGGGCGTAACCGCCGGCGTCCACCACGGCCACCAACGTCCGCCATTGTTCCAGGGTGATTTTGGGCAGGGCTGTCATGTTTATCGCTTAATTCGATGGGTTAAGCCGAAATATTCTGCTTTTTTATCGATTCAATCAATAGTCAAATAGCGCCAACGACGCCGACCGGCGTCCATCACACAACCGGAGCTATCACGATGACTACGCGCACACTGCAAACCATTATCCCGTCCATCGCCGCGTCCGACGGGGCCGGCGTCAAGCTGCGGCGCAGCCTAGGCGGCGCCCAGCACTTGCGGCACGATCCGTTTTTGCTGCTGGACGAGTTTTTTTCCGACGATCCAAACGACTATATCGCGGGTTTTCCGGCACATCCGCACCGGGGTTTCGAGACGGTGACATACATGCTGGACGGCCATATGCGCCACGAGGACAGCGCCGGCCATCGCGGCGATTTAGGCCCCGGCGATGTGCAGTGGATGAGCGCGGCGCGCGGCATTATCCATTCGGAAATGCCGCAGCAAACCGAAGGACGGCTGCGCGGCTTCCAACTGTGGATCAATTTGCCGGCGGCGGAGAAGATGAAGCCGGCGGCTTACCGCGACATTCCGGCGGGCGAGATTCCGACGGTGGCGTTGGCCGGCGGCGGCGAGGCGCGGGTGATTGCCGGCGTGTTGGCGCAGGGCGACAGCGATGTCGCCGGGCCGATCCAGGGCTTGAGCACGGCGCCGCTGTATCTGGATCTGCGCCTGCCCGCCGGGGCGAGTGTGCGCATTCCGGTCACGACCGGCCATCAGGCTTTGGCCTATGTTTATGAGGGCGCGGCGTTGATTGGCGACGAAGCGCGAGCCTTGCCGAAGCGGGCCGCCGGCCTGCTGTCCGACGGCGACGCGGTGACGGTGCAGGCTGGGGCGGATGGCGTCCGGCTGTTGCTGTTGGCTGGCCGTCCATTGGCTGAGCCGGTGGTGCAGCAGGGGCCGTTTGTGATGAACACCCGCGAGGAGATTGATCTGGCTTTGGCGGACTACCGCGATGGGCGGCTGGCGTTGTAGGCTTGAGGAAACGCTGATTGCCTGACGTTACGCAAAGACGGGTTTGCTGATCGAACGTAGCGCCTACATCCCGGCGTTTGCCGCATTTCCTGATTTTGGCCGGCAGGATGCCGGCGCTACGGCAAGGCCGGCAGGATGCCGGCGCTACGCAAGGCCGGCAGGATGCCGGCGCTACGGCAAGGCTGGCGGCGGCGGAA
>JBJSYU010000047.1:0-8665 GCA_046089945.1 Candidatus Methylumidiphilus sp. | reverse complement strand
CGGTATTTCACGGCGAGGTAGCCTTCGATGTCGCCGCCTTCGACTTCGGACAGGTTTTTTTGCCGGTTTTTGTCCAGCCAGTCGGCGAACAGGGCGAGGTCGCTGGCGTAGGATTTTTGCGTATTTTCGCTTAAGCCTTCTTCGACCCACAGGCTGTCTTGGAAGGCGCGGATCAGTTCGCGGTCGGCGTCGCTGGGCTTAGGTGTGGCCATAGCCTTCATGGCGCAGCAGCCAGCGTTTGATGGCGAGGAACGGGCCTTGCGTGGCGCCGCAGTAGCCGCCTAGGCCGTGGCTGGCGACGACGCGGTGGCAGGGGATGAGCAGCGGGAAGCTGTTGGCGCGGCAGGCGGAGGCCACGGCGCGGGGGCCGCTTTGCAGTTCCTCGGCCAGTTGCGCGTAGCTTTTCGCCGCACCGGGCGGGATGGCGGACATAGCTTGCCAGACGCGCTGTTGGTAGACGGTGCCTGCGGCGGGCAGGGCGAGGGTGAAGCGCCAATGCGGGTCTTGGAAGTAGGCGTCGAATTGGCGGGCGGCTTCTTGGAGCAGGGGAGAGGCGGGCTTGAGTAGTCCGTCGGCGCTGGGTTGCAGGCTGACGCCTAATAGTTTGGCGTCGTCCGCCTCTAGCTTTAAGCTGCCGAACGGGGCGGCGATGGTGGCGGTGTGCCGGGTGTGTCCGGGCATGGGCGTATGCCGTTCAACGCAAACGGGCGGCACTAGGCCACCCGTTTGATTTTCCGCACAAGCCCATGGGGCGCTTGGCTTAGATTTTTTCTTTGATGCGGGCGGCCTTGCCGGTGAGGTCGCGCAGGTAGTAAAGCTTGGCGCGGCGCACGGCACCCCGGCGTTTGACTTGAATTTCCTGAATCTGCGGGCTGTAGGTCTGGAACACGCGCTCCACGCCTTCGCCATGGGAAACCTTGCGCACGGTGAACGCAGAGTGGTAGCCACGGTTGCGCTTGGCAATGACAACGCCTTCATAAGCCTGCAAGCGCTCGCGGTTGCCTTCTTTCACTTTCACTTGCACGACGATGGTGTCGCCGGGTCCAAACTGCGGGATGACTTTATCGCCCATCCACTCTTTTTCGAGTTCTTGAATAATGTTGCTCACGGATGCTTCCCCTTAGAAATTATTTGTCATTCAATTCGGTTTTAAATTCTTCCAGCAGCTTGCGCTGTTCGGCGTCGAGGTTTTGTGTGGCAATCAAATCCGGGCGTCTTTGCCATGTGCGGCCTAGCGATTGTTTCAGTCGCCAGCGGCGTATGGCTTCGTGGTTGCCGCTTTGTAGTATATCCGGCACGTGCTTGCCGTCTATTTCCACAGGCCGGGTGTAATGCGGGCAATCCAGCAAACCTGCCATATGTGAATCTTGCGCGGCGGATTCTTCATGCCCTAATACCCCCGGCAATAAGCGCACGACGGCATCGAACACCACCAGCGCGGCCAATTCTCCGCCGCTGAGTACGTAATCGCCGATAGACCATTCTTCGTCCACTGCGGATTCAAGCAGGCGTTCATCTACACCTTCGTAGCGCCCGGCAATCAACACTAGCCTAGGCAGGTTGGCAAAATGCCGCACGGTGTCTTGATTTAAAACCCGGCCTTGCGGGCTGAGGTAGACGACCAAGGCTTGGGTTTCGGTGGCGTTACGCGCCTGCGCTATGGCATCGCGCAAAGGCTCGACTTTCATCACCATGCCCGGCCCGCCACCATAAGGACGGTCATCGACGGTGCGGTATTTATTGTGGGCGAAATCGCGTGGGTTCCATGTCACTAATTCGGCCAGACCCAACTCCAACGCCCTGCCGGTTACGCCCCAACTCGCTGTCTCCTGTACCATTTCTGGGAACAGCGTGATAATGTCAAAGCGCATAATAGCGGGCTTTAAAAATCCGCATCCCAATCGACGAGCATGCGGTTTTCACTCAAGCTAATATCTTTAATGTATTGACCGAACACGAACGGTATCAGCCGTTCCCGTTCGCCAGTCGCCACCACGACATCATTGGCACCGGTTTCCATCATGTCGGTCACTGTCCCGAAATCAACGCCAGCAAGGTTTTGTACTTTTAGGCCGATAAGGTCAGCCCAATAGTATTCGCCATCTTTGGCTGAAGGAAACCGGTCGCGGGACACCAGTATTTGGCATGAGCGCAACGCTATTGCCTGATCCCGGTCATCAATGCCGTCCAATTGGGCGACTATGCCTGTTCCATGTATGCGGCCAGACAAGACTTTGAATTCTTGCGGACTACCTTTGCCCGACAATAGCCATGGGGAGTAGCTTAAAATATTTTTTTCAGGGATGGTGTGCGAATGGATTTTTACCCATCCTTTGACACCAAAAGCCCCCGCAACTTCCCCGACGACGACTAAATCGGCCACGCCTTTAACTAAAAAAGGCTGGACTGATTCAAGCAGCCGCAGCGGCTTTCTTGGCGGCTTCTTTCAGCAGGCTGGACACGCGGTCAGTCGCCTGTGCGCCATTGCTAAACCAGTGCTGGATGCGCTCGTCATTCAAGCGCAGGCGCTCTTCCTGTCCGCGTGCGACGGGATTGAAAAAGCCAACCCGCTCAATGTAACGGCCATCACGCTTGGAGCGGCTGTCCGTCACCACCACATGATAAAAAGGCTTTTTCTTCGCACCCGTGCGCGCCAGTCGAATGGTTACCATCAGTATTCCTCAATGTGCCGCAATAAAAACAAAACCTATAATCTCGCTATTCCGCCAAACGCAGAGAGGCCACAGAAGCCAGTGTTTTCAGTATATGGGGATGCCCTGCGGGTGCGCGAGATTTACGCAATTGGCGGAGAGAGAGGGATTCGAACCCTCGATGGGCTTTTGGCCCATACTCCCTTAGCAGGGGAGCGCCTTCGGCCACTCGGCCATCTCTCCAAAACTCAGTGCCTTGACAAAGGAGGGATTTACTCCCCATCGCCTTCCGCTTTAGGGGGGGCGGCGGAGGTAAGTCCTTGCTGCTGCAGGAGCTGCTCTTTCTTGATTCGCTCGTAGATTTCTTCCCGATGAACGGAAACATCTTTTGGAGCATTCACGCCGATGCGGACTTGGTTGCCCTTCACTCCCAGAACGGTAACAGTCACATCGTCCCCTATCATCAAAGTCTCGCCTACTCTACGAGTCAAAATGAGCATAACATCTTCCTTCGAATCAAATGCCAAAAATTAAAAAACCCTAGCAGCATTTCGTTAGCCAACCAAAGCTGTTGCAAATCTGCCAAGCGCGGCATTATACCAGCATAATCTGATTTGAAAACTGTTTTTTTGGCACTTTACGCTGCTTGCTCTAGGCCAAAAGCTTCGTGCAGCGTGCGCACCGCCAGTTCCAGGTACTTTTCGTCCACCACCACGGAAATTTTAATCTCCGACGTGGAGATCATGCGGATGTTGACGCCTTCCGTCGCCAGCGCATGGAACATCTTGCTGGCGATGCCGGCGTGGGAACGCATGCCTACGCCGACAATCGAGACTTTGACAATCTTGTCGTCCCCCACCACTTTGCGCCCGCCCAAATTCCGGCAGGTGTTCTCCATGATTTCCAAGGCTTTTTTGTAATCGCTGCGGTTGACCGTGAAGGTGAAGTCGGTGGTCGCGTCTTCGGCCACGTTCTGCACGATCATGTCCACTTCGATGTTGGCCTCGGCTATCGGGCCTAGGATCTGGGAGGCGACGCCGGGGCGGTCGGCCACGCCTTGGATGGTGAGTTTCGCCTCGTCGCGGTTGAACGCGATGCCAGAAATCAATGCTTTTTCCACGCCGGTTTCCTCGTAACTGATCAAGGTGCCTGAGCCTTCTTGGAAGCTCGACAGCACGCGCAAAGGGACGTTGTACTTGCCCGCAAATTCCACCGAACGGATTTGCAGCACTTTCGAGCCTAGGCTGGCCATTTCCAGCATTTCCTCGAAGGTGATGCGATCCAGCTTGCGAGCGCGGGGTTCGACGCGGGGGTCGGTGGTGTAGACCCCGTCCACGTCGGTGTAAATCAGGCATTCGTCGGCTTGCAGCGCCGCCGCCAGCGCCACCGCCGTGGTGTCGGAACCGCCGCGGCCGAGCGTGGTGATGTGGCCTTCCTCGGTGACGCCCTGAAAGCCGGCCACCACGACCACCTTGCCCGCCGCCAAATCGTCACGGATGTTGGTGGTGTCGATGTCTTCGATGCGCGCCTTGGTGTGGGCGTCGTCGCAAAGGATGCGCACTTGCCAGCCGGTGTACGACACCGCCGGATAGCCTTTCTGCTGCAAGGCCATCGCCAGCAAGGCGATGGTGACTTGCTCGCCGGTGGACAGCAGCACATCCATTTCGCGGGGGTCGGGACGTTCCTGCACCGCGTGGGCGTAGGCCACCAGCTTGTTGGTTTCGCCGCTCATCGCGGACACGACGACGACGACATCTTCGCCGCGCTGCCGGGCTTTGATGACACGCTCGGCGACGTTTTTGATGCGGTCGGTGTCGCCCACCGAAGTGCCGCCGTATTTGTGGACGTAAAGCGCCATGTTCTCTTTATTATCGAATAGTTGAAAGGGATGGAGGTCACGCCAAACGCTGGCGCACCCAGTCCGGCACTGCGCCCAAAGCCGCGTCCAGTTTGCTGGGGTCGTTGCCGCCGGCCTGCGCCATGTCGGGCCGCCCGCCGCCCTTGCCGCCGACTTGCGTGGCGACGACGTTAATCAAGTCGCCGGCCTTGATGCGGCTGGTCTGGTCGGAGCTGACGCCGGCGGTCAGACTGACTTTGCCGTCTTTCACCGCCGCCAGCACCACCGCCGAACTGCCGAGTTTGTTTTTGAGTTGATCGACCAAATCGCGCAGCGACTTCGGATCGGCCTCGTCCAAACGGGCGACCAGCAGTTTCAGCCCGTTGATTTCGATGGCCTGCCCGGCCAAGTCGGAACCGGCGGCGCTGGCCAGCTTGGATTTGAGCTTGTCGAGTTCTTTTTCCAAGTGGCGGCTGTGTTCCAGCAGGTGTTGGATTTTTTCGTCCAGCCCGCCGCGCCCGGATTTCAGCCGCTCGCCTAGGGTTTGAATCAGCCGTTCGCCGCTTTCCACCCAATCCACCGCGCCCTCGCCGGTCACGGCTTCGATGCGGCGCACACCGGCGGCGACGCCGGTCTCGGCGACAATTTTGAAAAAGCCGATGTCGCCGGCTCTTTCCGCATGGGTGCCGCCGCACAATTCGGTGGAAAATTCGCCGATGCGCAACACGCGCACTTCTTCGCCGTATTTCTCGCCAAACAAGGCCATCGCCCCGGCCTTCATCGCCTCATCTTTCGGCATGACTTCTGCGGCGACGGCGGCGTTGGCGCGGATTTGCGCGTTCACCAGCCGCTCGATTTCGCGCAACTGCGCCGCCGACACCGGCTCAAAATGCGAGAAGTCAAAGCGCAGGCGTTCTGGCGTGACCAGCGAGCCTTTCTGCGCGACATGCTCGCCTAGCACTTGCCGTAGCGCCGCATGCATTAAATGGGTGGCGGAATGGTTCAGCGTGATGGCTTTGCGGCGGGCGGCGTCCACCTGCGCGGTGGCGGCCGCGCCGACGGCCAAGGCGCCGTGCCGCACGCGGCCGATGTGCAGGATGACATCGCCGCCTTGCTTGCGTGTGTCGCTGACCGCAAACACGGCGTCGCCAGCTTGAACCAGCCCTTGGTCGCCGACCTGCCCGCCGGATTCCGCATAAAACGGCGTCTTTTCCAGAACCACCACGCCGTCCTCGCCCGCTTCCAGCCGCGCCACGCGGGCACCGTCTTTCAGCAGGGCGAGTATTTTGCCGTCTTCCGCCAAATGCTGGTAGCCAGTGAATACGCAATGGGCGTCCACGGCCATGTCTTTGGAATAGTCGGCGGTGAACTGGCTGGCGGCGCGCGATTGGGCGCGTTGGCCTTGCATGGCTTTTTCAAAGCCGGCCATGTCCACAGTCAAGCCTAGTTCGCGGGCCACGTCGGCGGTCAGGTCTAGCGGAAAGCCGTAGGTGTCGTACAACTGGAACGCGGTGTCGCCGGGAATTTCTTTGCCAGACAGGCCGCTCACGCAGGCGTCCAGAATTTTCATGCCTTGCTCCAAGGTTTCGGCGAAGCGCTCTTCTTCTTTTAACAGTACGCGCTCGACCGTGGCCTGCGCCTTGGCGAGTTCCGGATAGGCCGCGCCCATTTCCGCCGCCAACGGCGCGACCAGCTTATGGAAGAACGCCTCGCGCAGGCCCAGCTTGTAGCCATGGCGGATGGCACGGCGGATGATGCGGCGCAATACATAGCCTCGGCCTTCGTTCGAGGGCGTCACGCCGTCGGTGATGAGGAAGGAGCAGGAACGGATATGGTCGGCGATGACGCGCAAGGAACTGTTGCCCAGGTCTTCGACGCCGGCCAAGTCGGCGGCGGCTTTCACCAGATTGGCGAACAGGTCGATTTCATAGTTGCTATGCACCTTCTGCATCACGGCAGCGAGGCGCTCCAAGCCCATGCCGGTGTCCACCGAAGGCTTCGGCAGCGGCGTCAGCGTGCCGTCGGCGGCGCGGTCGTACTGCATGAATACAAGGTTCCAGATTTCGATGTAGCGGTCGCCGTCTTCGTCGGGCGAGCCGGGCGGGCCGCCGGTGATATGTGCGCCGTGGTCGTAGAAGATTTCGGTGCAAGGGCCGCAGGGGCCGGTGTCGCCCATAGACCAGAAATTGTCTTTAGTGCTGATGCGGGTGAAGCGGTTCGGATCGACGCCGACTTCGTTCAGCCAAATGTCCGCCGCCTCGGTGTCCTCGGAATACACCGTCACCCATAGCTTTTCCGGCGGCAGGCCGAGTGTACCTGTCAAAAAGCCCCAGGCGTATTGGATGGCGTCGCGCTTAAAGTAGTCGCCGAAGCTGAAGTTGCCCAGCATCTCAAAAAAGGTATGGTGGCGGGCGGTGTAGCCGACGTTTTCCAGATCGTTGTGTTTGCCGCCGGCGCGCACACAACGCTGCGACGACGCCGCCCGCACATAGGGGCGCTCCTCGCGCCCCAAAAACACATCCTTGAACTGAACCATGCCGGCGTTGGTGAACAGCAGCGTCGCGTCGTTCGCCGGAATCAGCGGGCTGGAGGCGACCACGGCATGGCCGCGCTCCTCGAAAAATTGCAGAAACAGTGAACGCAGTTCAGCGCTGGTCATCATGGGCATCGGGTTTTTAGGTCGTTTCTAAGGCATTTAGGGCAGTGCGCGGGGCGGGTCAGACCTCAATCCCGCGCTGTTTCATTTCGGCTTCAAATAGCTGGAAGTATTTCGGGTTGCCATGGCGTTGCAACACATCGGCAAAACGCTCGATATCGGCGCCATGGATGTCAGCGGCAAACAAAATCATCAAGCCCGGATCGCCGGCCTGGATGATGAATTCTTCCAGTTCGCCGACAGCGCCGCCGCGCTCGCCTTTCAGCAGCGCAAAATCATAGACCACCCGTGGATGGTCGGACTGTAGCACCACCGGCTCCAGCGCGTCCAAATCGGCTTCGGCGATATCGTGGGCGAAGCGGTAAGCCCATTCCGGGTCGTTGCTCTTAATGATGGCCTGTTGCAGCGCCGGGTCAAAGCCAACTTGCTTTGCCAGCGTCAACGCTTCTTGTGCGGTCATGGTTGTTCTCCTTATGGGATGGCTAAGGTTAGGTTTTTTATTGATGCATCAGGGCTTGCGCGGCCACCTGCTGCGGCGGGGGCGTCTCATTGCCCCGCGCAGTAGCCGGTGTTTGCCATTTTTTAACAATGGCGGTCACGCAAGCCGTTGTCAGGATGCATCCCATCCCATTAGCCATCACCCCGGCGCAAACGCCGCAGCAAGGCTTGTATCCGCTCCTGCCCGAAGCCGCGCTGTCCTAAAAAGCGCGCCCGGGCGGCATATTCTTTGGCGTTGGCCGGGGCGGCGGCGCCGAACTTTTTGCCGTGCGCGCGTTCCAGCGCCGCGTCCCAATCGTAGGCGGCTAGGCATTCGTCCAAGCCGTCCAGACCTAAGCCTTTCAGCCGCAATTCTTGGCGTATGCGCTGCGGCCCGTGGCCTTTGGCAAACTGGCTGCGCACAAACATTTCCACAAACCGCCTGTCGCTTTGCAAGCCATTTTCTTCCAGCCCATCCAGCGCCGCCGCTATCGCCGCCTCATCAAAGCCTTTGGCCTTAAGCTTCTGCGCCAGTTCGGCGCGGCTATGTTCGCGTTGCGCCAGCCAGCGCAGGCAGGCGGCGCCAGCCTCGTTCAGAGGCCGTCCTCCAGCGGAATCGGGTCAGACTTGGCGGTCAGCTTGGCGACCAGTGGCTCGGCGCCGCCGAACGCCTTGTCGCGGATCTTTTTTTCCAGCGCGTCGGCGATTTCCGGGTGTTCCTTCAAAAAATTCCGCACATTGTCCTTGCCCTGGCCGATGCGCTCGCCGCCGTAGCTGTACCAGGAGCCGGACTTCTGCACCATCTCCAGTTGCACGCCCAAATCCACCAACTCGCCCTCACGCGACACGCCCTCGCCATATAAAATCTCAAATTCGGCCTGGCGGAACGGCGGGGCGACTTTGTTCTTGACCACTTTGACGCGGGTTTCGTTACCGGTCACCTCGTCGCCGCTTTTGATCGCGCCCGTGCGGCGGATGTCCAAGCGCACCGAGGCGTAAAATTTCAGCGCGTTGCCGCCGGTCGTGGTTTCCGGGTTGCCGAAC
>JBJSYU010000046.1:0-2696 GCA_046089945.1 Candidatus Methylumidiphilus sp. | reverse complement strand
AAGGGCGCGGACCTCTCCAAGGCGACCCAGGCCGAACTCAACGCCATCGCCCGGCTCTTGAACAACCGGCCCCGGAAAGTGCTGGGTTTCAAGACCCCGGCGGAAGTTTTTCAACAGGAAATCCTCAAGTTAACCAACCGTGTTGCATTTCAAACTTGAAACCGCCATTTGTTTTCAGCTATTTGAAGGTTTTCAATTGTTCTGCTTCTCCGAACGGCGGCAAGTCCAGCCTTTATTTTTTCAAACAGCTCAATTTCAATTTCAAGTGTTTCAAAATGATTCAAATAATAGCACACAATAACTTGCTCATCATCATCTAAAATTACAAACCTTCCAACACGGTCGTTGCTACCATAAAATAATTTTTTCAAATCGTCAATAGAAATACCTAGATATTTATATTCCTTTACCCTGCCATATCTATCTTCTTTCAGCCTATCTCTAACCTCAGTTATCATAATTCCCCTTCCTTCAAAAATATCAATCCATTTAATTAGATCAATGTCACTTATGGAGAGTCTTTCGCAAGCCTCTGTGAATGAAATAGCCATAGCACCCCTATCATGCTTCCCTTTGAAATAGGAACCACGCCAGCCGGGCAAAGGGAACCCGGTTTTCTCCCTTGGAGATCAGCCTAGGGATAGGCGCGGCAATTCGATGGTGTTTTATTCTACCCGCTTGGGGAAGCAACGCGGCAGGCGGGCTATTTAGCCCGTTTCAGCAGTATTACTTGCGCCCCGGACTTCAAGCCTTCCAAGTGGTCGGCCCATGCTTGCATCATGCGCCGCCGTTCATCTATGAACTTTGTCCGGTTGTAAGCGCTGCCCAAGGCATCCAGTACGCGGTGCGCCAACTGGTGTTCGATGACTTCGGGCGCAAAGCCTAGCGCCTTGTCTTGGTGGAGCATCGTCCGCGCCATTGCCCGGAAGCCGTGGCCGGTGATTTGGGTCTTGGTGTCGTAGCCCATGCGCTTGAGCGCGGCATTCACCGCCGCCTCGGACATGGCCTTTTTCGGATCGCGTCCGGGGAACACATGCGGCCCGTTGCCGGTCAGCGCGTGAAGCTCGCGCAAGATCGCCACGGCCTGCCGCGATAGCGGGACAAGGTGTTCGGTCTTGGTCTTGGAAACCGTGTAGCGCCATTCCGCCGCGTCAAGGTCGAAGTCCTTCCATTCCGCTTGGCGCAGTTCGCCAGGGCGCACGAAGAACAGCGGGGCCAGCTTCAAGGCGCATTGGACGACGAAGGTTCCCCGGAAGCCATCAATCGCCCGCAACAGTTCCGCCACGTCGGCAGGGTCGGTGAGCGCCGCGAAATGCTCCCTTTTGTCCGGTGGCAACGCGCCGCGCAAGTCGCCGCAAGGATCGCGGTCGGTGCGTCCGGTTGCCACGGCATAGCGGAAGATTTGCCCGCAGTTCTGGTGTACACGGTGCGCGGTGTCGAGTGCGCCCCTCGCCTCGATCCGACGTAGCACGGTCAGAATTTCGGGGGCGTTTATCTCGCGGATAGGCCGCTTGCCCAGCCACGGGAAGGCGTCCTTCTCCAAGCGGGAAATGATCTTGTCGGCGTGGGTCGTGGCCCATGTCGGTTGGTACTTGGCGAACCACTCGCGGGCGACGACTTCAAAGGTGTCGGTTTCCGCCGTCTGAGCCGTCTTCATGGCTTTCCGTTGTTCGCCGGGGTCGATGCCTTGCGCCAATGCCTTGCGGGCTTGGTCACGCTTCTCGCGGGCGTCCTTAAGGCCGGTTTCGGGGTAAATGCCAAGGGATAACAGCTTTTCCTTACCCCCAAACCGATACTTGAGCCGCCACCACTTGCCCCCAGCGGGCGCAATCAGCAAGAACAGCCCTTTTTCGTCGGCCAGTTTCACGGGCTTCTCGCCCGGCTTGGCATTGCGGATTGCGTTATCGGTCAAAGGCATGGCTTCAACTTACGGGCAGGCTGCGGGGGTAACAGGCTTTTGGCTGAAAGCCACGGATGGCGTGGCTTTCATAGGTTTGGGGGTAACTGGTTCCGGCTTAAAGCCAGCTACCCCCAGAGTTACCCCTAATTATAGCGGGATGCGGGCGAATTTGGACGGACTGCGGTGGACAGCAAAGGCACAAAAAAGCCCGCATTTCGCGGGCTTAGTGTACTTTAGCGGATGTCGCCGGATGGGTATTTGGTGGAGATGAAGAGGATCGAACTCTCGACCTTCGCATTGCGAACGCGACGCTCTCCCAGCTGAGCTACATCCCCGATGCGTGGGAAGCCGATGCTGCTTTGGCAGCGGCGGCTAGTGGGTGTGCAATTTACCGTGTTCTTGGGATTTTTTCAAGCGTGGCGGCTGGGTTTTTGTGGCGGCGGGCGTCTGGCGCCTTTCCCATGGGCCGGTGCTTTCGCTATGATGTCGCCTTTAATGCGGGTCTGCGGACGGCCGCCAGGCTTCCGCGCAAGGGTGGGCGTTCAGCCCCCACGCCGGAAACCCGCACATCCACACCCCAGTCCACATTTAGGCAACGGAGACACACCCATGGCCGGTCGCGGCGTCAATAAAGTCATACTCATCGGCAACCTAGGGGCTGACCCGGTGGTTCGCTACATGCCCAACGGCGGCGCGGTGGCAAACCTCAGCCTCGCCACCAGCGAAAGCTGGAAGGATAAGAACACGGGGCAAACCCAGGAGCGCACGGAGTGGCACCGGGTTGTGTTGTTCCAGC
>JBJSYU010000045.1:0-4516 GCA_046089945.1 Candidatus Methylumidiphilus sp. | reverse complement strand
TAACCGCCGCGCCCGTCTTCGACATGCAGCCGCAGCGTGCCCCGGCCCGATGTGCTGGGCGTGCCGGCCAGGCGGTAACTCGCTGGATCAAAACTGAGCCAAGACGGCAGGCCCGACGTGGCCCATGTCAGCGACTCGCCGCTGTCCACGCCAGTCAAGCCCAGCCCGAGGGCGAACGTGTCGCCGATGACCGCTTGCACCGTCGCCTCTGGCGCGCTGAGGTCTAGCGGCGTGTTCACTGTCCACGCCGTGCCGCCGATGTCGCCCGATACGCCAGCCAACCCACCGCCACCGCCACCGCCGCCGCCGCCGCTAAGACCGGGGACAGGACGTCCGTCGGAAAGAACACCACTCCACCCATTTTGACCCCGCTCACCGTCCATTCCCGGTGCGCCCCCTCTACCACTTGACGACTGGCCCGGCTGGCCCGGCGCGCCACCACGCCCGCCTCCGCCTCCGTTGCCGCCCTTACCCGCCAGACCAACAGTATTTTGATTGTCGGCAAAATCCACACTGGTCAGACTCAAGGCATTTTGGTTGTAGATTGCCGCTACGGCGTCTCCAGCATCTCCCCCCGCCCCGCCCCCGCCTCCGCCCGCGCCCCCTCTATAACTTGTAAGATAGATGCCGCCCCCATAATAAACTCTGCCAACAATATAGCCGGATGACGGTGCGTATCCATCATATCCATCGCCACCATTGCCGCCAATCGCTACGTTGCTGACAAATTTGCTATCTACCACGCGCAAAATCCCAGCATTGAAGATCGCCGCACCCTGCGCGTCGCCCCCATCACCGAATTCACTCGAAGCACCCTTCAAATAGCCGTGGGTGAAGATCAATCCTTGTATATCCACATGCTGATTGTTCCCAATGTTGATAATGCGAACATCGCCCTCATCGGTCACACCATTGCCGTTGGCATCGCCGCTTAAGGTGATGTCGGGGCGGTGGTCGTTGTTGATGTCAGCGTCAATGCGTACATGCTCGTTGATGAGCAGCGTGCTGTTTAGGCGGATGACACCGCCGGATAAGCCAGCGGCAAAAGTAATGGTGTCGCGGCTCTGCGCCAAGGCCAACGCCTCGCGTAAGCTGCCCGCGCCGCTGTCGTTGAGATTGCTCACGGTCAAGGTCGTACCGATGCGGGGTGAGATGTTCAGGCTAAACACATCGCTGGCGCTATCGCCGCTGTTGTCACTGGCAGTAACTTTAATATCCAGCTTACCCACATCGTCATAACCCGGCGTGCCGGAAAATTGGCGGGTTGCCGTGTTAAACGCCAGCCAAGACGGTAACGCCGAGCCGTCGGCGCGGCTTACCGAATAGCTCAGGCTGTCGCCGACATCGATATCGGCAAAGCTGTTGGCGGGGACGGTGTAGCTGAACGCCGCATCTTCGTTGGCAGTGCGGTCAGCAATGGCGTTGGCAAGCGTTGGCGCGTCATTCACCGCCGTGACATTAAAGGTCAATGTGTTGGGCGATGGGTCAAGGTCAACGCCGCCGTTCGCTGTGCCGCCATTGTCCTGCACTTGGAATTTCAGGTTGGCGTAGGCTACGCCGTTGCCATTGGCGGCGGGTGTGAACACCAGCTTGTTGGCGGCGATGTCCGCCGCGCTGATGGTTTGGCCTGCGCTGACGGCAACGCCGTTGAGTTTCAGGGCACCCACCGTCGGCAAGGTCGTGATCTTCACCGCCAGCAAGGCGTTCGCCGGGTCGTCGTAAAAGTCGGTGAAACCGAAGTCGGCGGCGGCAACCGTGTAGCTGCCATCTTCCAGCAAGGTGACGGTTTTGTCGGCACCTGCCGGGGCGTCGTTGGCGACCGTTCTGCTCAACCAGTCATCGGTATCGATGTTGGCACCGCTGATGACACCGGAGAGCAGTTGGCTTGCCACTGCGCTGCTGTTGCCGCCGTAGAAGCTATCCCCCCACGTCACCACCGAGCCGTCGCTGCGCAGGGCGGCAAAGGCACCATGTGTGGAAAAGATTTGCGTGACATCGACCGTGCCATCCAGTTGCGCCGCGACCGCGCTGCTGTTGCCGCCGCTACCACCCCACGTCACCACCGAGCCGTCGCTGCGCAGGGCGGCAAAAGCCGAACCTGTGGAAAAGATTTGCGTGACATCCACCGTGCCGTCCAGTTGCGCCGCCACCGCGCTGCTGTTGCCGCCACCATCGCTATACCCCCACGTCACCACCGAGCCGTCGCTGCGCAGCGCAGCAAAAGCATAAGCGGTGGAAAAGATTTGCGTGACATCCACCGTGCCGTCCAGCTTCGCCGCCACCAAGCGGCTGTCGCCGCCGTAGCTGCTATCCCCCCACGTCACCACCGAACCGTCGCTGCGCAGGGCGGCAAAGGCTTTCTCTGTGGAAAAGATTTGCGTGACATCCACCGCGCCGTCCAGCTTCGCCGCCACCGCGCTGCTGTCGCCGCCGAAATTACTATACCCCCACGTCACCACCGACCCATCGGCCTTGATGACCGCAAACGCATAAAAGTTGCGCCACTCCCCCAAGGTGTGGCCCGGAGATGATTGGGTGTTCTGGGTGATTGTCACGATTGCCGAGCCACCATGCGCAGCCCCCACAATTGCACTGGCGGCACTGGTTTGGCTTTCCGCCGTGCCGCCGCCGTCGGTGTAGCTGGCGGTGACAGTGACGGTCTTGCCAACATCGGTGGCTTTGAGCAGATAGCTGCTGCCAGTACCCAGCACCGTCGCGCCGGTTTTCCATGTGTAGGTGACCGTGCCTAAACCGTCAATGTCGGCGAGGGCGTGGCTGGCGGTGAGGGTTTGGCCTTGGCGGGCGGTGCCGCTGAGGCTGACGCTTCCCGTCGGCGCGTCATTCAGCGCCGTGACGTTGAAGGCCAGCGTGTTCGGCGTCGCGTCCAAATCCACGCCGCCGTTCGCCGTGCCGCCGTTGTCCTGCACTTGGAATTTCAGGTTGGCATAGGCTGTGCCGTTAGCATTCGCCGCCGGGGCAAATTTCAACAAGCCTGCCGCGATGTCCGCCGCCGTCACCACTTGCCCTGCCGTCACCGCCACATTGTTCAGCTTCAGCGTACCCGCCGTCGGCAGTGTGGTGATCTTCACCGCCAGCAAGCTGTTGGCGGGGCTGTCGGTGGCATCGGCAAAACCAAAATCCGCCGCCGCCAAGGTGACACTGCCGTCTTCCAGCAGCGTCAGGGTTTTGTCCGTCCCTGTCGGCGCGTCGTTGACCGCCGTGACGTTGAAGGTCAGCGTGTTCGGCGTCGGGTCAAGGTCAACGCCGCCGTTCGCCGTGCCGCCGTTGTCTTGGACTTGGAACGTCAAATTCGCGTAGTTCGCGCCGTTGGCGTTCGCCGCCGGGGCAAATTTCAACAAGCCCGCCGCGATGTTTGCCGCCGTCACCACTTGTCCCGCCGCCACTGCGACGTTGTTCAGCTTCAACGAACCCGCACCCGGCAAGGTGGTGATTTTCACCGCCAGCAGGCTGTTGGCGGGGTTGTCGCTGGCATCGGCAAAACCAAAATCAGCGGCGGTGACGGTGTAGCTGCCATCTTCCAAAAGCGTCACTGTTTTGTCTGTGCCGGTCGGCGCGTCATTGATGTTGTTGACGGTCAGGCGGAAGTTGTCCGCCACGCTCCCGCCAAACCGATCCGTCGCCGTCACCTGCACATCCAACGCGCCTACGTCACCGTTCAACGGCGTGCCGCTGAACGTCCGCGTCGCGGCGTCAAACCGGAGCCACGACGGCAAAGGCCGCGCCGCATAGCTCAGGCTGTCGCCGACATCGACATCGGCAAAGGTGTTGGCGGGGACGGTGTAGCTGAACGCCGCGTCTTCGTTGGTCGCACGGTCGGCGATGGCGTTGGCGACGGTGGGCGCGTCGTTGACGGGGGTGACGTTGAAGGTGAGGCTGTTCGGCGTCGGGTCTAGGTCAACGCCGCCGTTGGCGGTGCCGCCGTTGTCTTTCACTTGAAAGGTGAAGCGGGCATAGGCTGTGCCGTTGGCGTTGGTTGCCGGGGCATAGACCAGTTTGTTGGCGGCGATGTCCACCGCCGTCACCACCTGCCCCGCCGTGACGGCGACGCCGTTGAGCTTGAGCGCGCCCGCCGTCGGCAGCGTGGTGATTTTGACTGCCAGCAACGTGTTGGCCGGGACGTCGTTGAAATCCATGAAGCCGAAGTCGGCGGCTTTCAGCGTGTAGACGCTGTCTTCCGCCGCGCTGAGGCTGGTGTCGGTGCCCATCGGCGCGTCGTTGCCGATGAAGTCGATGAACACATCGTTGGTGTCGATGTTGGCGAAGCTGACGATGCCGGAAGCCAGTTGGCTGGCGACCGCGCTGCTGTTGCCGCCATAACTGCTATAGCCCCAAGTCACCACCGAGCCGTCGCTGCGCAGCGCCGCAAAGGCTGTGGCTGTGGAAAAAATTTGCGTCGCATCCACCGTACCGTCGAGCTTTGCCGCCACCGCGCTGCTGTCGGCGGCATCTTGACAGCTATTTCCCCAAGTGACCACCGAGCCGTCGCTGCGCAGCG
>JBJSYU010000044.1:0-6736 GCA_046089945.1 Candidatus Methylumidiphilus sp. | reverse complement strand
GGCGCTTGCTTCAACAGGATCAACAACGTATCGTACAAAACGGAAGGCTGGGGCATGGCGAAGGCGTCCTTTGGAATCGGTTCGGACGCATAGTTTGCCCCGCCTTCCGCCCTCTTTGGCCCGTTTTGTCAGTCAATCAGCATTCAAAACCCGGCGACGCTGAAGCGCTTGATCGTGGATTTGATCGAGCCGGAAAACTGGATGGCGATGGATGCCGATATCAAGGGCGATATTTACGAGGGTTTGTTGTCGCGCTCGGCGGAGGAGTCGCCGAAGGGGGCAGGGCAGTATTTCACGCCACGGGCGTTGATTCAGGCGGTTGTGGATGTGATGCGGCCTGCGCCGGATGATACGGTGTGTGACCCGGCCTGCGGCACGGGCGGTTTTTTGTTGGCGGCGCACAGTTATGTGTCGCAGCATTTTGGCGCTAGGCTGGACCCCGACCAAAAGCGGCATTTGCGGATGGGGTTTGTGAACGGCTGGGAGTTGGTGCCGGCGACGGGGCGGCTGGCGGTGATGAATATTTTGCTGCACGGGGTCAACGCCGATCCCTGCCCGATTCATTCCGGCGTGGATAGTCTGGCGAAAGACCCGGCGGAAAAGTTTAGCGTGGTGTTGACCAATCCGCCGTTTGGCAAGAAAAGCAGTTTTTCGATTGTCAATGAGGACGGCAATTTGGAGAAGGAAGAACACACTTACGAGCGCAGCGGCTTTTGGGCGACGACGAAGAATAAGCAGCTTAATTTCCTGCAACATGTGACGACTTTGCTCAAGGTGAACGGGCGCTGCGCGATTGTCGTGCCGGACAATGTGTTGTTTGAGGGCGGGGCGGGGGAAACCATCCGCCGCGAGTTGCTGAGGCAGTTTGAGGTGCATACCTTGCTGCGCCTGCCGACGGGTATTTTCTACGCGCAAGGGGTGAAGGCGAATGTGTTGTTTTTCGACGCCAAACCGGCGAGTGCGGAGCCGTGGACGCGGGCCTTGTGGGTGTATGATTTGCGCACGAATAAGCGCTTTACGCTGAAGACTAACCCGTTGCGCCGGGAGCATTTGGATGGGTTTGTCGGCGGGTATTTTGGCATCGGCGGCGAGGAGGTCGCGGCGATGCGCAATCCGGCCGGGCCGATCCGCCCGCCCTTGCTGACGCGGATTGCCCGCGAGGCCACATGGTCGGCGGATAATCCGCAAGGGCGCTGGCGGTGTTTCGAGTATGCGGAGCTTGTCAAGCGGGATAAGGTGAATCTGGATATTTTCTGGCTGAAAGACGATAGTCTGGAAGATGCCGACAGTTTGCCCGAACCGGACGAGTTGGCGAAGGAAATCGCCGACGATTTGCTGGCGGCGTTTGAGCAGTTCAATGCGATTGCCGCCGGGTTGGAGGCGTAGCGCCTGTGCCCCTCACCCTAACCCTCTCCCCACAGGGCGAGGGGATCTAGTTCATTTAAGAGGCGCTCACAGCAGGCCGTGTTCGGCGAAGGAGTAGGCGTTGAGTCCGTCGCCGATGATGATGTGGTCGAGGACGCGGATGTCGAGCAGGCCCAAGGCTTGTTTGAGCCTTTGGGTGATGAATTTGTCGGCCTCGCTGGGTTCGGCGACGCCGGAGGGGTGGTTGTGGGCGAAGATGATGGCGGCGGCGTTGTGGGCGAGGGCGATTTTGACGACTTCGCGGGGGTAGACGCTGGCGCCGTCGATGGTGCCACGGAACAGTTCGACGAAGTGGATGACGCGGTGCTGGTTGTCGAGCAGCAGGCAGGCGAAGACTTCGTGCGGGTGGGCGCGCAAGGTCGATATCAGGTAGCGGCGGGTCAGCTCCGGGCTGGTCAGCGCGTCGCTGCGGTCGAGTTCTTCGCGCAGATGCCGCTTGGCCATTTCCAGCACGGCTTGCAGCGAGGCGTATTTCGCCGCGCCCAGCCCCAGGCTGCGCTGGAAGCGCTCAAAGTCGGCTTCCAGCAGGGCGCGCAGCGAGCCGTATTCTTGCAGCAGATCCCGCGCCAGATCGACGGCGGTTTTGCCTTTCACGCCGGTGCGCAGGAATATCGCCAGCAGTTCGGCGTCGGAGAGGGCGGCGGGGCCGCGTTGCAGCAGTTTTTCGCGCGGCCTTTCGTCGTCGGGCCAATCCGTTATGGGCATGGGTTGTGGTCTCTGGCAGTGCTTGGGTTTATTTCGCCTACAGCGTAAAGCAATAGAAGGAAGCCGGCAAACTTGCCATAATTGCCGCCTCCCCCAAAAAAATTTCACACCGGATAGGTTGCCATGGCGAGCTTGGCGGAAAAACGCATTGTGCTGGGTGTGACCGGCGGCATCGCGGCTTACAAGGCTGCGGAGTTGACGCGGTTGCTGTGCGCCGAGGGCGCGTGTGTGCGCGTGGCGATGACCCGCGCCGCGACGGCCTTTGTCGCGCCGCTGACGTTTCAGGCGCTGTCGGGCAATCCGGTGCATCTGGATTTGCTGGACGCGGCCGCGGAGTCGGCGATGGGCCACATCAGTTTGGCGCGCTGGGCGGATTTGATTCTGGTCGTCCCGGCCACCGCCGATTTTATCGCTAGGCTGCGCGCCGGGTTGGCCGACGATTTGTTGTCGGCGCTGTGTCTGGCGGCGGAAGTCCCCGTCGCCTTGGCCCCGGCGATGAACCGGGCGATGTGGGCCAATCCGGCGACGCAGGACAACGCCGCCTGCCTGTCGGCGCGCGGGGTGCGCCTGTTCGGCCCCGCCGAGGGCGGGCAAGCCTGTGGCGAGACGGGCTTCGGGCGGATGCTGGAGCCGCGCGAGATTGCCGAGGCGGCGGCGGGCGTGTTCGGCGGCGGCGTCTTGGCTGGCCTCTCGGTGCTGGTCAGCGCCGGGCCGACCCGCGAAGCCATCGACCCGGTGCGCTTTTTGAGCAACCGCAGTTCCGGCAAAATGGGCTATGCCTTGGCGCAGGCGGCTTTGGCCGCCGGGGCGCGGGTCAGTCTGGTCAGCGGGCCGGTGGCGTTGGCGGCGCCGGTGGGGATTGATCTGGCGCGGGTGGAGAGCGCGGCGGAGATGTATGAGGCGGTGCTGGTTCGGGCGGCGTCGCATGACATTTATATCGGCGCGGCGGCGGTGGCGGACTATACTCCCGTCAGCCCCGCCGGCGGGAAAATCAAGAAGCACGACGCGCAGTTGCACATTGCGCTGGCGCGCACCCGCGATATTCTGGGGGCGGTGGCGGCGTTGCCGGCGCCGCCGTTCACGGTGGGCTTCGCCGCCGAGACCAGCCAGCTTGAGGCTTACGCCCGGCGGAAGCTGGAAGGCAAAAACCTGGACATGGTCGCCGCCAACCATGTCGGCCAGGCGCGGGGCGGCTTCGACAGCGACGAAAACGCTTTGCGGGTGTTTTGGCGCGGCGGCGAGGCGAGCCTGCCGATGGCGCCGAAGGCGCAAATCGCCGCCCAACTGATCGAACTCGTTGCGCAGCGGCACCGCGCGAAACATTTGCAATGACATCCGGTCAAGGACACTTTCGCCGCCGCCGCCGCCGCCGGGCAGTGGCGGTTTCTGGCAGACGGGCATTGCGCCCATGATTGAGAAAAGGAGCTGCAAGCAATGAAAACCCACTTTAGCATAGGACTTTTGGTTTCCGTCCTGGGGCTGTTGGCGCTGACGCTGGTGCTGGTGCCCCACGCCATGCTGTACGGGGTGACCAGGGTAACGGCCGACGAAGCCAACGAGGCCAGCGCCCGGCTTGCTGTGGACAACAGTGCGCATGGCCTTGCCCAACTGATCGCCCTGTTGGGGCAGAGCGTGGCCGGCCAAGCGGGCGACCCCAAGCTGACCGGGCTGCTCGCCCATGGCGACCCTAGTTTGGTCTTGCAGGAGGAAGACCGCATGACCCGCGCAGTTCCTTACGCTTGGTTGGTTCGGCTGTTGCCGGAGAACGCCGATACCCCGGACGAGGCCCGCCAGCCGCGGATGGGTTTTGCCGACCTGAACTTGGCGCACAGCGCGCTGGCGGAAACGACCCAGCCCGCCGTGCATCTGGCCAATTCGCCGGACGCCCATTTGGCCATGGCGATGCGGCTGGCCAATGGCGGCGGGGTGGTTTTGGCAAGCTGGCCGCTCACCGTGCTGGCGCCGATGCTGACCGCCGACGGTGCCTGCGCGGTTGAACTGCGGCAGGACAATATCACCCTGGCCTACCAAGGCGACGCCAGCTGCAAGGAGCGCGAGCCTAGCGGCGAGTTGCCGGTCGCCGGCACCCCCTGGAAAATCAGCTACTGGGCCAAGCCCGATATCGCCGCGAACACCCTCTGGTTTGCCGGCAGCTTTCTAGGCTCTGCGCTGCTGGTCGTGGGCGCGACCATCGGCCTGATTTTCTTTCTGTACGCCTGTCTGCGCCATGACCGGAAAAACCTGATGGGGCTGGTCAACGATATGATATCGGGGGGGCACCCCGGCGATTATTCCTACCGACTCAATGAGTTCACCTATATGGGCGAGGAGATCATCAAGATCAAGCGCGCCCCGCGCGAAGTGGCGCCGGTCATCTTGGCAACGCCGCCGCCGATCATCAACATCTCCGACGCTCCGCCAGATGAAGACACCGGGGAGGCCGAGCCGCCCGCCGAGGCCCCGCCGCCGATGGAGAAGGCAGGGCCGCTGCTGCCGTCCATCTACCACGCCAACGACATCCGTGGCATCGCGGGCAAGACCTTGACGCCGGATGTGGTCTACTCCATCGGCCTGGCCATTGGTAGCGAAATGGACGCGCGCGGCGAAAACTATGTCGCGCTCGCCCGCGACGGGCGGTTTTCCAGCCAGGAGCTGGGGCAGTCGCTGGCGCAGGGTCTGGTGGACAGCGGTCGCATGGTGATCAACCTGGGCCGGGTGCCGACGCCCCTGCTGTACTACGCCACCCACGCCTTGAACGCACAGTCCGGCGTCATGCTCACTGGTGGGCATAACCCTGGGGAGTGGAATGGCCTGAAGATCGTCATTGCCGGCGAAACCCTGGCCGATGAGGGCATCCAGGCGCTGCGCGGGCGGGTGGAAAAAAGCCGCTTTGTCAGCGGCGCGGGCAAAATGAGCAATTACAACCTCGTCCCCGAATACATCGAGCGCGTGGTCGGCGACACGCAGTTGGGCCGCAACCTGAAAATCGTCGTCGATTGCGGCAATGGCGTCGCCGCCGAGGTCGCGCCCAGCCTGCTGCGCTCCATCGGCTGCGAAGTCATCGAGTTGTACAGCGAGATCGACGGCCATTTCCCCCGCCATCCGCCCGACCCCAGCAAGCCGGAAAACCTGGAGGCGCTGATTGCCAACGTGCTACAGGCCGAGGCCGACTTGGGCGTGGCCTTCGACGGCGACGGCGACCGCCTGGGACTGGTCGATTCCAGCGGCAAAATCATCTGGGCCGACCGCCAGATGATGCTGTTTGCCGCCGACGTGCTGTCCCGCGAACCGGGCGCGGACATCATTTACGACGTGAAATGCTCGCGCCACCTGCCCAGCCACATCGTCAAGAACGGCGGCAGACCGCTGATGTGGAAGTCCGGACATGCGGCGATCAAGGCCAAGATCAAGGAGTCCGGCGCCATGCTGGCCGGCGACATGAACGGCCACATTTATTTCCAGGAGCGTTGGTTCGGCTTCGACGACGGCATCTACGCCTGCGCCCGCATGGTCGAAATCTTGTCCAACGAGCCGGAATCGACCGCCGAGGTGTTCGCCAAGCTCCCCGACAGCATCAACACGCCAGAGCTGCATCTTTTTCTGCGGGACGGCGAAAACCTTGCCCTTATGGAGAAAGTGCTGGCCATCGCCGACTTTCCCGACGCCCGCGTCACCACCATCGACGGGCTGCGGGTGGATTTCCTCGACGGCTGGGGTTTGGTGCGCGCCTGCGACAGCATGCCGGCGCTGTCGTTCCGCTTCGAGGCCGACACCGAAAAGGCGTTGGCGACGATCCAGCAGCAGTTCGAGAACCTGATGATCCAAGTGAACCCGGATATCGAGTTGCCGTTTGCCGGCAACTCCGGCAGAACCCGCCTGAGCTTGTTGTGACCCTAAGCCACCTTGACCCTGTGAAGCCCATGCAAGACATCCAAGCCTATCTGCTCAATGTCGGCGAGCGCGCCCGCGCCGCCTCGCGCCTGATCGGCCGCGCCGACACCGCCGCCAAAAACCGCGCGCTGAACCGCATCGCCGACGCGCTGGAGGCCGAAGCGCCGGCGCTGATCGCCGAAAACGCCAAAGACTTGGAGGCGGGCCGCGCCAAGGGGCTGGACGCGGCCATGCTCGACCGGCTGGCCGTCACCGCGAAAAGCGCCGGCGCGATGGCTGCGGGCCTGCGGGAGGTGGCCGCGCTGGCCGACCCGGTCGGCGAAATCAGCGGGCTGGCTTACCGCCCGTCCGGCATCCAGGTCGGCCGGATGCGCGTGCCGCTGGGCGTCGTCGGCATCATTTACGAGTCGCGCCCGAACGTGACGGCGGACGCCGCCGCGCTGTGCCTGAAGTCGGGCAACGCCTGCATTCTGCGCGGCGGCTCGGAGTCTTTGCATTCCAACCGCGCCATCGCGGGCCTCGTCCGCGCCGGCCTGGCCGAGGCGGGCCTGCCGGAGGATGCCGTGCAACTGATTGGCACCGCCGACCGCGCGGCGGTGGGCGAGCTGCTGCGGCTGGACAAGCATGTGGACGTGATCGTGCCTAGGGGCGGCAAGGGGCTGATCGAGCGCATCATGGCGGAGTCGCGCATCCCGGTCATCAAGCACCTGGACGG
>JBJSYU010000043.1:0-4920 GCA_046089945.1 Candidatus Methylumidiphilus sp. | reverse complement strand
GGGCACCTGCCGCCCCGCCACCTCGGCGGGCCGCTCGTGGATCGGCGTCATGCCGGGCAGCCCGCCGCGCCGGTCGGCGCCCCGCCCGCGCGGGCGGCGGGCCTTGCGCCCCTGCCGCAGGCGGTCGAGCAGGTCTTTGCGCCGCCCGCCCCGGGGCAGCGCGTACAGCGCCCGGTAGACCGTCTCGTGGCTGACCCGTTGGGCCGGGTCTTCAGGGTGCATTTCGCGCCGCCTTCCGGCGATCTGCTCCGGCGACCAGCCCCGGCAAAGATCCATGACCACCGGCCCCCACAAGGGCGTCCCAGGGGCCAGCTTGCGGTGCCCCCGCCGCCTTCGCCGGGCGTAGCCTTGCTGCGCCGAAAGCGCGTCGCAGTCCCCGCCAACCGCGTGGCGCGACAGCTCCCGCGTGACGGTCGACCGCGACCGGCCCAGGCTCTTGGCAATGGCGGCAGGGCTTTGGCTCTGCAAACGCCCCCGGTGTATCGCGGCCCGCTCGTCCGCGCTCAAATGCTTGTATTCGGTTCCCATGGCAACACCTTATCACAGCTTCGGTGTTGCACTTCATTCTGGAGACTGCCCAAACAAACAGATTGGCGGTTACAGTCTGCGTTGAGCGTTTAGTGGCCCTACCTGTACGAGCGCTAGTCTATCCCAGTAATAGTTTACTCCCGTCTGGCTTCAAAAATGATCTACTCTAAAACGCTGAAAATCGCGACAATTCAATTACTTGCTTGATCCGGTCAATGGTCAGTTTTTAGAGTGAGAAGGGAGTAAATGAGGAGCATGTCATGTCTATAGACAAAATCAAAATCGCAGCCGAGCAAATTCCAAATAGGCTACCCGCAGTAAAAGGCAAAGGGGAGGAGGCCACCAAGCAAGCTTTAGTGCTGCCTATGCTGGCCGCATTAGGATATGACATTTGGAATCCAGCAGAGGTTTGCCCAGAATATGATGCTGATTTCGCAATTAAAAAGGCGGGGCAAAAAGAAAAAGTTGATATTGCGATTCTGCTGCTGAGTTATCCTAGAGTATATATGGAAGTGAAGTCTGCCGACACGATTTTGGATGGGCATGAAGGACAAGTTGCTAGATATTTTAATTCGACGTCAACAGTAACTCTTGGCATTTTAACTAACGGCATTGAATGGCGTTTTTACACTGACACAGCAAACCCTAATGTCATGGACAGCCAGCCCTTTCATATTGTCAGGCTAGATGCTGCCGATCAGGGATTGGATGTCTTGGTGCGCTTTTCTAGGCAGTTTTTTTCACCGGAAGCTATTCGGGATTTTGCCACTGAGCTGCTATATACTGCTAATATTGCTGCTTTTTTGAGATCGGAAATAGATCTGCGCGAGAAAGACCCATCCGAGTATTTTATTCGATGGATTTTGAAGTCCGAAAAAATGTATGATGGTGTTGTCAATCAAAATGTCATTGAAAGATTTCGCCCAATAGTTAAAGCTGGATTGACCCGGGTGATAAGGGAAGTTGTGCGGCGGTCTGTGATTGCAATGGATGTAGAAGCTGCTCGCAATGAATTTAACGAACCGATTCCGTCTGCTGATTCTGTGTTAGGCATTGATGCTGAAAAAAGTGCGGTTGCCGTTGACGATGCGATTGACTTGTCAAAGTCGGCGATATTAACTACAGATAGGGAGTTAGCCCTGTTTGGCATTGCGAAAGATATATTTGAAAAATCTTCCTTTGCAAGTTCTACGATTTTTGATGCATCGACTCGGAAGGATACGACAATATCAATTGCGTACAAAGATACAACCGGATATTTCGGCGTATATTTCAACAAGCCATCATGGTGGATTTTACGGGCCGTCACAGAAGCAAAGAAGCCATGGATCGGCTTCAATATTCCCGTCGATCTGGGCCTGAGTGTTTTGCCTTCTTCTTTTGTCAGGCTTGATCCAAGCCCTTTCGCGGAATTTAGAGTAGCCATAAGCGCCCCTGAAGACTTAAAGAAGTTGGAGGCTGTTTTGTTGGCGTCATTTGAACAAGCAATACTTATGCGCAGTTCCCAAACAAGCTAACTATAAACAGCTTAATATGAACCCCGCCAAACGCCTTAAAATCTTCGACATTCTCGCCGCGACCATCCCCGAACCGACCACGGAATTGCAGTATGCCAGCCCGTTTGAGTTGCTGGTGGCGGTGGTGTTGTCGGCGCAGGCGACGGACAAGGGCGTCAACAAGGCGACGGCGAAGCTGTTTCCGGTCGCCAATACGCCGCAGGCAATACTTGCGCTTGGCGAAGACGGCTTGAAGGAACACATCAAAACCATTGGCCTGTTCAACAGCAAGGCCAAGCATATTATTGAACTGTGTCGGCTGTTGCTGGAGCGTCACGGCGGCGAAGTGCCATCCAGCCGCGAGGCGTTGGAGGCTTTGCCCGGCGTCGGGCGCAAGACGGCGAATGTGATCTTGAACACGGCGTTCGGCCAGCCGACGATAGCGGTGGACACGCACATTTTCCGCGTCGCCAACCGCACCGGGATTGCGCCGGGCAAAAATGTGCTGGAGGTGGAAAAGGCGCTGCTGCGCCATGTGCCGAAACAGCACCGGCAAGACGCCCACCATTTGCTGATTTTGCACGGCCGTTACACCTGCCTCGCCCGCAAGCCGCGCTGCGGCAGTTGCGCCATCAGCGACTGCTGCGACTATCCCGACAAGACCGATCCGGCCTGAGCGCCACTGCACAAACCCGCGCCGTTGTGTGAGAATAGCCCGGCCTTAAGGCTGCGGCCGAGTCTGCGCCTGGGCCTGTGGCAACCCGCAACTTTGCCGGGCTTTGTGGTCTAAGCGGCGTTGTGCGGTCGCACATGATTCACTAGGCATTTAACCCATATATAGAGACTCCCCCATGAAAAAAGACAAAAAATCCTTGGCCGCCCTCGCCGGTGCCGGCATCGTCACCTCTCTGTCCATCGGCGCCGCCTGCGCGGCGCAAAACCCCTTCGCGCTGTCCGACTTAGGCCAAGGCTATGTCGTCGCGGAAGCCACTGCCACGGACGCCGCCAAGAAGCCGGAAATGAAGTGCGGCGCGGAAATGATGAAGAACAACGCGGAGATGAAGTGCGGCGCCGGGATGATGGGCGGCGCGCCCGCCGCCGCCCCGGCGGACGCCGGCAAGGCCGTCGAGAAGAAATGCGCCGGCATGAAGATGGACGCGCCAGCTGCGCCCGCCGCAGCGCCGAAAGCGCCGTAACACCACCCCACAATCAGGCCGGGATTCCCGGCCTGATTTTTTTGCGCCTTTTTTTGGATAACTGATGGACAAATCCTCGAACTCCCCCCAAGGCGCCGGCTTAGGGCTGCGGCGCGATTTTGCCGAGGCGGTGCTGCGCGACAGTCCGCCGGTGGACTTTTATGAGGTGGCCCCGGAAAACTGGATGCGCTTCGGCGGCCGGCTCGGCAAGCAGTTCCGGGCGCTGACCGAGCGTTTTCCGTTCGTTTGCCACGGCCTGTCGCTGTCCTTAGGTGGCCCGGCGCCGCTGGATGAGGATTTTTTGCTGGAGTTGAAAGGCTTTCTGCGCGAACACCAGATTGCCATATACAGCGAGCATTTGAGTTATTGCGGCGACGACGGCCTGTTGTATGACTTGATGCCGATGCCCTTCACCGCCGAGGCGGTGGAGTATGTCGCCGGTCGCATCCGCCGCGTGCAGGACATTTTGGAGCAGCCCATCGCCATCGAAAACATTTCCTATTATGCCGCTCCAGGCCAGGAAATGGCGGAGATTGATTTCCTCAACGCCGTGCTGGCCGAGGCCGATTGCGGGCTGTTGCTGGATATTAACAATATCCACGTCAACAGCGTCAACCACGGGTATGATGCCGCCGAGTTTCTGGCGGCTGTTCCCGGCGAGCGCATTGTTTACGCCCATATTGCCGGGCATTATGTCGAAGCGCCGGATTTTCTGGTGGACACGCACGGTTCGCCGATTATCGATCCGGTCTGGGACTTGTTGGGCAAGGCGTATGAATTATTTGGGGTGTTTCCAACCTTGCTGGAACGGGATTTTAATATTCCGCCGCTGCCTGAATTGTTAAAGGAAATGGACATGATCCGCGCCATCCAGACAGGACACCGCCATGGCTGAGACAAACTTCAAACAAATCCAACACGCTTTCGCCGCGCATATCCGCGACCCAGAGCATAACCCGCCACCGCCCGGCGTCCGCCCGGAGCGCATGGCGATGTACCGCGAGTTGTTTTTTAATAACATCAATAGTTTTTTAAGCAGCGGCTTTCCGGTGTTGCGGCAGGTATTGGGCGAGGCGCGTTGGCTGGCCTTGGCGCAGGATTTTTTTACCCGCCACCGCAGCGCGACACCGTACTTCGCCGAGTTTCACGAGGAGTTTTTGGCGTTTCTGCGCGACGAGCGCACGGCCGATGGCGATCCGCCGTTTTTGTTGGAGTTGGCGCATTACGAATGGGTGGAGTTGGCCTTGTCGCTGGCGGCCGAGGATGCACCGCCGCTTTGTACGGCTTTGCAGGAAAACCCGCTGGATGGCGTCGTGGCGCTGTCCGCAGTGGCGTGGCCTTTGGTTTACCGCTTCCCGGTGCAGCGCATCGGCGCGGATTTCCAGCCCGCTGCCGCGCCGGCCGAGCCGGCTTATCTGGCGGTGTACCGCGACCGCGCGGACGAGGTGCGTTTCGTGGAATTAAGCCCAGCCAGTTTCCGGCTGTTGCAGATGTTGGAAGACGGCGGCGCACAGCCCGCCGAAGCGTGTCTGCGGCAAATCGCGCTGGAAATGGGCGCGGCAGATCCGGCGGCGATATTGGCCTATGGCGCGGACATCCTGCGCGAATTCGGCGCACGGGGGATTGTCGGGGCGGGATGAGTCGTAGCGCCGGCATCCCTGCCGGCGATTGACGGAGCGCCGGCATCCCTGCCGGCCAAA
>JBJSYU010000042.1:0-4917 GCA_046089945.1 Candidatus Methylumidiphilus sp. | reverse complement strand
CTCCCCCAGCGGGGGAGGGGTTGGGGGAGAGGGGCTTTTGGATGCCTGAAGTCCATGAAGTTCAAACATTTAAGCCCTCTCCCTAAATCCCTCTCCCACAGGGAGAGGGACTTGTGTAGATGCCTATGCCCTCGCAGGGGGAGGGTTGGGGTGAGGGTCTTAGAATCAAATTGTTTGCCCCTCACCCTAACCCTCTCCCCCACGGGGCGAGGGGACTTAACCAATGCCGGACAGCAGCGCGACAGCCTGCGCCACGCCATTTTCTGCGGCGATTTGCCGGCCCAGCACTTGCGCCCGCGCCCGCATGTCCGGGGCGTCCAAAACATGGCGGATTTGCCGGGCGATGAGTGCGGGCGTCGCGCTGCGGCAGTCCAGCCGCGCCGCCGCCACGCCGAGCCGGCGCAGTTCGTCGGCCCAGAAATACTGGTCGGCGATGTGCGCGACGATGACCGAGGGGCGGCCGCAGAGCAGGGCGGTTTGCGTGGTGCCGGCGCCGCCGTGGTGCAGCACCGCCGCGCAGTGCGGGAAAATGTGTTCGTGCGGCGCGGTGGTTTGCCGGTAAATGCGCGGGTCTTCGGGGATATCGGCAAGGCTGTGCCAATGCGATTGGACAATGGCGCGGCAACCGGCGGCTTGCGCCGCGTCCAGCAGCAACCGGGTGCGGGCGGCGATGTGCGCCGGGTCGCGCTGGATGCTCAACATGCTGCCGAACGTCATGTACACCGGCGGCTCGCCGTCGGCCAAAAACGCCCGCAGGCTGTCCGGCATCGCCCAGGGCCGCGCCGCGTCGGGCAGGCGCAAAAAACCGCACACCTGTTGGTTGCCGCCCCAATCGTCTTGCGCCGGGCAGAACGCCGGGCTGACCGCGATCAGATTGCACAGCGGCGATTCCGCCACCGCCCGCGCCGAACGCACGGCGGGCTGGCCGACACGTTGGCGCAAACGGTTGACGCTGGGCAACAGCAGCCGGTCGAGCAGCATCCAACCCAGCCGCCACAGCAGCGGGTTCAGCCATGGCCCTAGGTTTGGCGTTTGCGGCGGCGAGATATGGCGGCTGGCAACCGCGCCGTGGTTCAGGCTGACGGTGACATAAGGCTTGCCGGCCTGTTCGGCGGCGAGTTGCAACGGGTGCATGACGCCATGGCCGACTAGCAGGTCATGGTCGGCGCAAAGTGTCTGCGCGGTGGCGTAGAGTTGGGCGACATTCGGCTCGAACATCGCCTCTAAAATGAATTGGACTTGCCGCAGCGGCGAGCGGATGGCGAACATCGTTTCGGCCAGTTGTGCCACTGTGGCGTCGTCTTCGGTGATATAGGTCGGCGGCAATAGCCGGAAGCCTAGGCGTTCGGCGTAGGCCGTGTAATCCTTGCGCTCGCCGGCGGTGATGGCGAGTGTGACCTGATGCCCGGCCGCCGCCAAACCGCCCGCCAAGGCGATGAAAGGGTTAATGTCACCGTCGCTGCCCCAGGTTTGTAGGCCGATTTTCATGGTGTTTCCCCTTGTTCGCCCACGCCGGGGCTTTAGGTTTACGAACTGATGTTGCGTAGCGCCGGCATCCTCTTGCCGGCATTGGCGCATTCCCATTTGGGCCGGCAGGGATGCCGGCGCTACGCTAGGTCATCCACCGCCGCAAACAATTCAGTTACGGCTACGGTGAACCCCGGCAGCGTGGCGGAGCTTGCGTGGCTCTCCAATCCATAGATGCCATGTGTGGCATATTCCTCGGCCTGTTCCGTCAAGGCCAATACGGTCACTGTCTGCTCAAGCGGGTCAATCAGCCAGTATTCGGGGATGGCGGCGCGGGCATATTCGCGGCGTTTGATGATTTTGTCGCGTCCGGGGTCGTTGGGGCTGATGACTTCCATGACCAAATCGGCGCCTTGCCAATAATTGCCGTGGCGGCGGTCATAATGTTCAGTGCGTAGAA
The DNA here is from genome assembly GCA_046089945.1 of Candidatus Methylumidiphilus sp. Lineage (GTDB taxonomy): Bacteria > Pseudomonadota > Gammaproteobacteria > Methylococcales > Methylococcaceae > Methylumidiphilus. The sequence continues at coordinate 2,990 of JBJSYU010000042.1, read as the reverse complement.
ATAGAATGTCCGGTTCGCGCATTTTGCCATCCCAGAGTTTCATCGGCAGCGGGGCGAACAATACTTTGCCGATTTTGTGCTGACGCACATACGCGCTCAATGCTTCGTGCAAAAAGATCAATAGGAGTTGATGCGATTCGCTAGGCGTAGGCAAAACCTCAATATGGCCTAAGTCAAATTCCACCAAGCGATTGCCCGGCAAGTCCAGATATTCCTCTTCGCTCCATTGTCCTTGTGCGGGGAACAGGCGCGACACATCCCAGGCGGGTTCGGGGAAAACAGCGGCGGTGTTCATAAAGCGTATACCTCTGGTGTTGTTTTGGCGGCGTTTGGCAAGCCTCTGCGTAGTCTTAGCGCTGGCATCCTTGCCGGCATTGGCGCATTCCTAAATTTTGGGCCGGCAGGGATGCCGGCGCTACGTTTGGCCGACAAGGATGCCGGCGCTACGTTAGTTAATCCCGGTGAATCATAAAATACACCACCGGCACCACCAGCAGCGAAAACGCCGTGGAGGCGAAGATGCCGAAGATGAAGCTCCAGGCCAGCCCGGAGAATATCGGGTCTAGCGTGATGACGAAGGAACCGAACATCGCCGCGCCGGCGGTCAGGAAAATGGGCCGCAGTCGCGTTGCCCCGGCTTCGATCAAGGCTTCGACCAATTCCACGCCCGCTTCGCGCAGCCGTTCGATGAAGTCGATCAAGATAATGGAATTGCGCACGACAATCCCAGCCAATGCAATCATGCCAATCATGCCGGTGGCGGTGAATAAAATCGGGTTGGCATAGCCGGCCACTGGGCTGGCGAATAGGTTGAGCAGCCAAAAGCCGGGCATGATGCCGATAATGGTCAACGGAATCGCCACCATGATGACCAAGGGCAGGCCTAGCGAACCGGTCTGCGCGACTAACAACACATAAATCATCAGCAAAGCCGCGCCAAATGCCAATCCCAAATCGCGGAACACGTCCACGGTGATTTTCCATTCGCCTTCCCCGGCCAAATCCACCGAATACCCGGTCGGCAAGGGCTGGGCTTTTGCAATATCACCCCAATCCAGCACGACTTCCACCGGACTGGTGCCGACAGTATCAGCGGTGACGTAATTCAGCCGTTTTAGGTTTTTGTGGTAAATCGTCAAATCGGCCGGCGCCTCGCTGAACGCGCCCAATTCGCCCAAAGTCACCCACGCGCCGCTTGCCGTTTTGACGCGCAAGGCCAGCAAATCGGCGGTGTTGGAGCGTTCGGCCTGCGACAGGCGGACTGTGATGGCCAAGGGCAGGCGCTCGGTCGGCACATGCACGGTGCCGACTTGGCCGCCGCCGAGTGCGACGCGCAAGGTGTCCGCCGCCGTTTGCACGCTGACGCCGTGCAGCGCGGCTTTTTGCCGATCCAACTGGAAGCGCAGTTTAGCCCAAGGCTCGTCCACCAAATCGTCGGCGTCGGCGATGCCGTGGATGGTTTCGATTTTGCCGCGCACGTCTTCGGTGACTTTCGCCAATTCCGCGTAATCCCGATCCAGCGGCCCGTAGACTTCGGCGACAAAGGTGGACAGCACCGGCGGGCCGGCCGGGGTTTCGACGATCTTCGCCTTGGCGCCGTGGGCTTTGGCGATGCGTTCGATGTCCGGGCGGATGCGCAGCGCGATTTGGTGCGACTGCTGCTCGCGTTGTTCTTTCGGCAGCAGGTTGATGCGGATTTCGCCGACTTGCCCGCCCTGGCGCAAATAGTAATGGCGCACCATGCCGTTAAAGTCCATCGGCGAGGCGAGGCCGACATAGGTTTCGTAGTCGGTGACTTCGTTCACCGTCGCCAGATACGCGCCCAAATCGCGGGCGACGGCGTCGGTGGCCTCCAAGGTCGCGCTGCGCGGCAGGTCGATGACCAGTTGCAGCTCGTTTTTGTTGTCGAACGGCAGCAGTTTCAGCGGCACGATGCGGTAGACGGCCAGCAGCGCCGAGGCGACGAAGGCTACGAAAACCAGCATCAGGAAAAGACGCGATTTGCCGGGCGCCTCCAGCAGGGGGCGCAGGGTGCGATCATAGAAGCGCCACAACCCCGATGCCCGGGGGTCTTCCAGTTCGCCCTTGCCCCATTCGCTCTTGAGCAGGTGAAAAGTGGCCCAGGGCGTGGCGGTGAAGGCCACCAGCAGCGACACCAACATGGCCACCGGCACGTTGAACGCCATCGGCGCCATGTACGGCCCCATCATGCCGGTGATGAAGAACATCGGCAGAAACGAGACGATGACCGCAAAGGTGGCAAAAATGGTCGGCGGCCGCACTTCCTCGATTGCGGTCAGTGCCGCGTCGAGTGGCGGCTCCTGGCGGAGCTGGAAGTGACGGAAGATGTTTTCGACGTCGACGATGGGGTCATCGACCAGCAGCCCTAGCGACAGGATCAGCGCGAACAGGGTGACGCGGTTGATGGTATAGCCGAAGATCAAATCGCACAGCAGCGTGATGCCGAGTGTCATCGGCACCGCCAGGGCGACGATGAAGGCCTCCTTGGGGCCGAGCGCGAAGACCAGCAGGATGACGATGGTGACGATGGCGATCAGCAGATGCTTCACCAGTTCGTTGACCTTGTGGTTGGCGGTCTCGCCGTTGTCGCGGGTGACGCTGACGGTAACGTCCTCGGGGATGATTTCGCCGCGCAGTTCCCGGGCGGTTTCGATGACCTGTTCGGCCACCGCCACCGCATTCGCTCCCTTGCGCTTGGCGATGCCGATGGTCACGGCCTGACGCAACTCGCCGGGTTTGGGTGGCTCGACTTCGGCGTTGCCGGCTTTCGGGCCGTGGACCGGCATAACTGATTTACTCTCGTTAGCGGCCTGACCGAAGCCGATGCGGGTGTATTGATCAGCCTCCGCGGGTCCGTCCTCGATGCGGGCCACGTCGCGCAGATAGACGATACGGCCATCCTGGCTGCGCACCGGCGCGGCGCTGACCTCCTCGACGCGGGTGAAGGCCGGCCCGGCGTCGAGACGCAC
>JBJSYU010000041.1:0-3222 GCA_046089945.1 Candidatus Methylumidiphilus sp. | reverse complement strand
TTCTTTCCGAACCAGGATAAAGCGCCTTGCCCGCAAGACCATCTGCTTCTCAAAGTCCGAGTTGCTGCATGACACCGTAATCGGATTGTTTATAAACAGATACTGCTTTTAAACTATAAAAAATCAATTAAACCCACCTCCTGATATTCATCACCGACATGATTGGCGCGACTAGCATCTTGGTGCCTTATTTGAATGGCGTTCAAAATTGATGAATTTTAAATCCCTTACGGGTAATAACACTGGGAAGGTTAGTTCTTGACGCAATTAACGATTGAACTGCTCTGCGCCGAAGCCCAGCTATTCGCAGCCGCTGAACGCCATCATCCTGAACCTTCTTTGTATGGTGTTACCGATGGAAAAGCAGTTGGGACTTATCTTGAACACAAATTTAAAGCTTACTTGGCAAGCCGTAGTTATGCTTTTGCAAAAGGAAATTCAGCACAGGGTATAGATTTTCCTGATATCGGCGTGGACATGAAAGTGACAAGCCTTCGGCAACCACAGTCGTCCTGTCCGTTTAAGTCAGCTCGCCAAAAAATTTATGGCCTAGGCTATGCGTTGATTGTTTTTGTCTATGCAAAAGCCGACGAACACTATGATGCGCACAGCAAGCCTTAATGTTGTGGACGTGATATTTGTCGCGGCAAAACAGACCGCCGACTTTCAAATGACTAAGGGCTTGCGGGACATTCTTGCCAATGACGGCAACACCGATGACTTAATCGATTTCATCAGTGAGAAAAATCTTCCCATCGATGACATTGAGCTACATAGCTTGGCAAGCGAAATTCTGGCAACGCCTCCTGAGCAAGGCTACCTAACTATCTCGAATGCACTCCAATGGCGCCTACAGTATTCTCGCATTATTGAAAAAGCTGGAACTGTCCTCGGTGTTGACAAGGTGTACAGCGAGAATAAAGTGTGAACACCGCAAAAAATCGCAAAGTCGAATTTGGTGATTTTCAGACGCCTGAATATTTAGCCGATCAAGTATGCAAGCGCTTAACGGCGCTTGGCGTCTGCCCGGATATAATTGTTGAGCCAACTTGCGGTTTAGGCGCGTTTGTGTTGGCAGCAGCAGAGGCATTCCCTAAGGCGCAGCAGATTTTAGGATTTGAGGTCAATGTTGAATATCTCGAAGCCTTGCAACAACGGACGGCCCGCGTCCAAGGCCCGGAACGGATACAATTGGAACAAACGGATTTTTTCGCCACAGACTGGCAACAAAAACTCGCTGCTACTGGCGACAATCTGTTGGTTTTAGGCAATTTTCCGTGGGTTACTAATGCCGGGCTAAGCAGCATTGGCGGCGCGAATCTGCCGGTGAAAAACAATTTTTTGCACCATACAGGACTGGATGCGATGACCGGCAAGGCGAATTTTGACATTTCCGAATGGATGTTGATTGAAGCCTTGCGCTGGTTTGAACGGCGCAGTGGCATTGTGGCTATGTTGGTGAAAACCGCAGTGGCTAGAAAAATCTTGGCGTATGCGCAAAAAAAACGGCTTTGCGTGCATGAGGCCAGCATTATAAAAATTGATGCCAAAAAAGCTTTTAATGCCGCCGTGGATGCTTGTCTGCTGGTTATTAAACTGGGCAAAGGCCAATCTAGCCAAGAAGGTTATGATTATACGGTTTATGAATCCATCGAGAAGTACCACGGCCATCGCGTAGGCTATCGTAACGGCCTAACGGTTGCGGATTTGGAGACGTTTGATAGGTTGGAATTTTTGATTGGGCAAAGCCCACAAAAGTGGCGCTCTGGCATCAAGCACGATGCCGCGCAGATCATGGAGTTGACCCGCACAGCAGCGGGGCTGAAAAATGGCTTGGGACAAGCGGTGGATATCGAGGACACGTATTTATATCCGTTGCTTAAAGGCTCGGATATAGGCTCAGAAAAAGCATGGCGTGGCCGGTATGTATTAGCCACGCAGCGTTTTGTCGGTGAGCGCACGGATATAATCCGCGAATTGGCTCCCAAAACATGGCAGTATTTGCTGCAACATCAACACGCATTGGACGCAAGGGCCAGCACTATTTATAAGAACAATCCGGCCTTTGCCATATTTGGCGTGGGTGATTATGCCTTCCGTCCATGGCGTATTGCGATTTGCGCACTGTATAAAACATTGAAATTTCGGCTGGTCGAACCGGTTGCTGATCGCCCTGTAATGTTTGATGACACTGTTTATTATTTGTCATTTGATACACGCACCGAGGCCGAAAAAGCTTTTTCGCAACTGACCTCAGAGGCGTTTTTAGGATTATTGAAGGCTTTGATATTTTGGGATGAGAAGCGCCCAATCAAAACCAGTTTGCTCAATGTTGTGGATTGGACACGAGTGAATGGTGGCCAAGCCGCAGCGGCCCGACAGATGATTTTATTTTAAGTTTGGATCAATAACCTTACCGGAAACCCCACATGAAACACCCCATCGCTCTGCTGCTTGCTGCTTGTCTGCTTTTCACGGCAAGCCGACAAGCCACCGCCCACGCGGTCGTCACCGAATCCTCGCTGAAAACCCACCCGATTGCGGTCAACCACGCCACGGAAGTGGTGTTGAATTTTAATTCCGGCGTGGAATTGGCTTTGTCCAAGGTGTTTTTGGTCAGTGCCGGGGATGTGTATCATCCGCTGGAAATCGCCAAGGGCAAAAAGCCGGGGCAGATGTTGATTAAGGTGCCTGCCTTGGAGGAGGGCGATTATGCGATCAAGTATAAGGTCTTTGCCGCCGACGGGCATTTGACCGAAGATGTGATTCGTTTCAAAGTTTCTGCTGAACGGTAATACCCCATGTACATGCAAGGCTTGGCCAATTTCATCGACGATTTCCTCGGCGGTTTGATGCTCATCAGCTATGCGCTGGTGGTCGGTTCCGTATTGTGGGGGTTTGTCATTTTGCGCGTCACCGGCGCCGAGCGGGCGGGCGAGGGCGCGATTGTCGCCAGCCTCCGTGTGCTGCATTTCGGCGCGGTGGCGCTGGCCGCGTCGGTGGGCGTCAAGCTGGTGGTCAAAGGCGCGGTGCTGGCGTCCACGCTGGGCGAGTTGCCGATGGGCGCCTATGCTGGCACGGTGCAGTTTCAGGCCGGGCTGTTGCGGCTGCTGTTGGCTTTGGCTTTGATGTGGTTCGCCAAACGGGCGATCAATGAACCCGGCAATCCGGGGCATTGGCAGGCTATCGCCGGGCTGACCGTGCCCTTGGTCATCAGCGGCG
>JBJSYU010000040.1:0-10465 GCA_046089945.1 Candidatus Methylumidiphilus sp. | reverse complement strand
CAGAAGGAGATCCAAAACCTGCACTTCCAGAAGGTTGTTTTGCAGAAATTCCTATAAAAGATGCCAGTAGGCCTTTAATTAAATTAATTAGAGAATTCAAACCACAAGTTGTAATTACTTATGATGAAAATGGAGGATATCCTCATCCAGATCACATAAGAACTCATGAAATAACAATGTTTGCCTATGAAAATGCAGCTAAATTAAATTATGAACCAGATCTTGGTTTTCCTTGGCAAGTAAAGAAAGTTTATTACCAAATGGGTTTTAATTTTGGGCAAATGAAAGCAGTAGATAATGCTTTCAAAGAATTAGGTAAAACTAATCCTTATGCTGACTGGATGACTGACATGCAAGATGACACAGATCTTGTTACAACCAAAATTGAATGTAGCAAATATTTTGAAAAAAGAGATTTCTGCCGTTGGCGTTGACGGTCAAGCCATGGATCTGGCCGTTGCTGCCGACAACTTGGACGGCCGCAGAGGATTGTCCGTTGCCGTTAGTCTGCACGGTGAACATCGCCCGTCCGTCTTGGATGATGTTGTTGTTGTCGGAGACCAATTGTGCCGTGTTGGTGCCGCCATTGACGGTCACGCCGTTGTTGCCGGCGACGACGCCGGTGCTGCCGTTGGGGTTGGTGCTGTGGATGGCGCCGTTCACGCCCACATCACCTTGAACCAACATGCCGCCGGTGACGGCGACGCCGTAGCTGACGGTGCTGCCGTTTATGGACGCCGTCTGCGTGGGGCCGACGGTCAGGCTGTTGCCGCCGGCGGAGGCGACGAGGCCGCCGTTGAGCGTGGTGGTGCCGGTGACACTGGTGTTGCCGGTGATCGCCACGCCGTTGTTGGCATCGACGCTTAAGCGGTTGCCGCCGGCTGAGGCGGTGAGGCCGTTGTTGACCACCGCCCCGCCGTTTAAGGTGGTGGTGCCGCTGACGCGGGCGTTGCCGGTGATCCCCACGCCATTGGCGGCATCCACGGAAAGCGCATTGGCGCCGGGGTTCGCCGATGCCCGCAGCGTGGTCGCGCCTGTCACCGTGTTGCTGGTGCCGACCACGGTCAAGCCGGCGGATGCCAGATTGAGGTTGCTGGCCCCGGCGTTGATGGTTGTGGACGCGCCTTGGATCGTATTGTTCGATGTCGCTGAATCGCCGATGACCACGCCCGTATTCGTATTGGCCGTGCCGGGCGAGTTGTTGAACGCCCGCACCAAGGCCAGCGGCGCAGGCGCCCCGGCAACGCCGGTGCCGACGGACAAGGTGGCGCTGCCGTCTTTCAAGGCCAGGGTTGAGGATTGTGTGCCGCCGGACAAGGTCGTGCTGTTGTTGGTGCCATCGATGACCAGGCCGTGGCCGCTGCTGTTCACCAGTTTCGCGTTGCCATTGTTTAACGCCAAGTTGGCGCCGTTGCCGTTCGCGGTAAACCCGCTGGCATTGCCCAACGCCAAACTGGCCGCGCCCGCCGCGTTGGATTTCAGGCTGACGCTGCCATTGCCCAGCGCCAATTGACTGCCGACCGTTCCGCCCGCGCCGTCAGTATCGACGGCCAGGGTGTTGTTCACCGTGGTCGCGCCGTTGAGCGTCGCCGCGCCGGCCACCGTCGTGCCGCTGCTGTTGACGGTGAGCGTATTGCTGCCACTGGCGATGGTCGTGCTGCCGCCGGCGGCGCTGCCGATGGTGTTGGTGGAAGCGCCCGACGTGCCGATGGCATTGGTCAGGCCGTTTGCGGTCAAGTTGCCGCCCAGCGTGGCCGCGCCGGCGGTGGTCAAACTGCCATTCGTGGCGTTTAGCGTGATCCGGTTGGCGCCGGTGCCGACCGTCGTGGTGCCGGTCAAATTGGTTGCGCCTTTGACGGTCAGGCTGTTGCCGATGGCGGCGTCGCCATTGGTGCCCAGCGAAGTCTGCGTTGCGCCCAAGCCCACCAGCAAGCCGCTGGCACCGTTCAACGCGATGCCGGTGCCGGCCGCGCCGTTGGACAGGTTCACGGCACCGGCCGTGCTGGCGTTGCCTGCGGTCAGTGTGCTGCCGGTCAACTTGGCCAATCCCCCCGTCGTTTGCAGCGTCGCCGCCGTCACCGTGCCTTGCGCGGTCAAGTTGCTGCCGGTGGCGGACAAGCCGCCGGTGGTGGTTTGCACCGTCGCACCGGAGACAGTGCCAGTGGTCGTGCTGATGTTGCCACTGGTGGTGGTGTAGCTGCCCGTGGTCGAAGCCACGCCATTTGTCGCAGTCACCAAGCCGGTCAACAGCGAAGTGCCGGATACGCTCAATCCCCCCGCAATGGCCGAGCCGCTGTTATTGAGGGTCAGGCTCTTGCTGCCGTCCGTCGATACTAGCGTGGTCGCGCCGGTGAGGGTGTTGGTCGTGCCGCTGATGGAGTTGCTGGTGCCGATGACCGCGAGGCCGTTGTTGGTGTCGAAGCTTAGGCTGTTTTTGTCGCCGGCCAGCAGTGATAGGCCACCCGCGTTGATCGCTAGTTCAGTGGCCTCGGTCTGCCCAGCCTGCGTACCCGCGTTGACGCTGATCGCGCCGCCGACGGCGGTGCCGCCGTTGCCGACGGTCAGGCTGCTGCCGCCGTCCTTGGAGACGAGGGCGGTCGTGCCGTTGAGGGTGTTGGTGTCGCCGCTGATGGTGTTGCTGGCGCCGACGACGGCGAGGCCGTTGGCGGTGTCGAAGCTCAGGCTGTTTTTGTCGCCGGCCAAGAGCGACAGCCCGCCCGCGTTGAACGCCAGCTCGGTGGCCTCGGTCTGCCCGGCCTGCACGCCGCCGTTGACGGCCAGCGCGGTGCCGCCGGCGCTGCCGGTGATGGCGGTGTCGCCCAGCGCCGCCGCGCCGGAGACCGCGAGGCTGCGCCCGGCAATGCTGCCGTCGGCGGCGAGGGTGGCGCTGCCGCCGCCGACGTTGACGCCGCCACCGACCACGCTGAGGTCGCCGCCTTGGACGGTTGCGCCGCCCAGCACTTGCAGCGCGTCGGCGGTGTTGCTGCCGTTGCCGACCACGATGTTGTTTTGGAACTGGGCGTTGCCGCTGACTTCCAGCGCGTAGGGGTTGGCGCCTACGCCGCCGCCGATCAGCGTCCGGGCGTCAGTGCCGCCGCCGATCTGGGTGGTGCTGCTGTCGCCCGCGCCGATACTGTTGGTCGCTCCAACGTCACTGCCGAGGCGGGTGTCGCCGGTTGAGGACAGCGTGCCGTTGACGGTGGTATTGCCGAGCGCCGCCGCGCCGGAGACGCTCAGGCCGCCGCCGACGGCGGTGCCGCCGTTGCTGACGGTCAGGCTGCTGCCGCCGTCCTTGGAGACGAGGGCGGTCGTGCCGTTGAGGGTGTTGGTGTCGCCGCTGATGGTGTTGCTGGCGCCGACGACGGCGAGGCCGTTGGCGGCGTCGAAGGTCAGGGTGTTTTTGTCGCCGGCAAAAAGCGACAGCCCGCCGGAGCCAACCGCGAACTGGGTTTCGCTGGTCTGCCCGCTCGCGGTGTCGGTGCCGGCGTTGACGGCTAGCGCAGTGCCAGCTTCGCTGCCATTGATGGTGGTGCCATCAGACGCGTTAATAGTTAAGGTGTTGGCCAGGCCGGCATTGCTGATGAGGGTGAAGCCGGGGCCTGCTTCTATCGTGGTGGCGGCAAAAACCTGTCCGCCGCTCATGGCGGTAAGCAGGGCCGCAGTCAGGCATTTCAGTTTAAGCCGGCAATTGCGTGTATCGGACATCTTAGGGTTCTCCACTCGACGAAAATAATGGGGGTTGGATAAATTTGTGTTGGCCTGTGGCCGCTTGGGCCAAAATCCTGAAATTAAATTCAGGTTGGCCCCGCACGTCTTGAAACCGCCTAAAGTTAGACCCGTTCACAAAATTTAGGCGTGAACAGGGATATGGCGGAGGCCATGTCTTCGGTAACAGCATGAACTGGTGTTGCAGTGTGGGCGCTCTCCTGCCCAACACCTCAGAATGCGCGAAGGCGGACACTGGCGAGTGGCAGGGTGCCCCCTGGCAACTGCGGCAGCGTTCGCTGACACAATGGAAGCCTTCTCGTTCCTGGTTTGCGGCGCTTTTATAGGGTGGCCTAAGTGCTTGCGTCATTGGCCTTGCCTAGGGTGGGGCTTTCCTCGCCCCTTTTCCCAGCAGCTTATCGGCAATAAGTTGCCACGTCTGCCAAGTCCGCGCAACACTTTGTTGCGGTGCGCGGAAGTGCAAAGCGCCGGCGTCGTGTTCAATAGATGATTTCCTTCTTGATGGACAGGCAACCCAAGCCCGCTGGCATCAGAAAGACGCGCACGTTGGGGCCGCCATCAAGCATGAGAATGGTCTCGCTGAGCTTGCCGCTTCTGGGAAAAGCCGCAAACGCCTTGCCCGCGACATCTTCGCAACCGTTGCCCCAATAGGCGACCGTTTCATACAGGGCGCCACAGCCTTGGCCGTTGGGGGCGAAGCTGGCGCTGGCGTAGGTGGACGCGCCGCCGGTCTGGATTTCCAGCGAGGCCGACGCCATGTGGCGGTTGGCCTCGGCCGGCGCGAGGAACATGAAGGCGCCGCTTTTGCTGTCGGCGGTCAAAAAGTTGCCGACTTGCTGGATGCGCCCCACGCAATCGACCACGCCGGCGTTGGCCGCCGCCTGCGCCAAGCCATTGATTTTTTGCGCAGCGGCCGGTTTGTTTCTTTTCGTCTTTTTGGCGGTGGCCTGGGCTGCGGGTTCGCCGGTTGGCGGCAAGGCGTGCGCGGTGCCGCCACTGGCTAGGGCCAGCAAGGCCAAAAACCAAGGCCAGCGCAGGCGGGCAGTTTGCATATTGGCAATCCTCTGCGGCAAGGAATCGTCGGGGTTACAGCGCGTTGTGCGCCAGGTCGGCAAAATGGCCTTTACCTTCGCCGGTTTTTCACTTAAGTTGGGCGCTTTTAAGCATACCCGTACATGAGGCATCAAGCCATGAGCAACACACCGGAAAACTTGAAATACGCAAAGACCCACGAATGGGCGGATCTGGGGCAGGACGGCAGGGTGCGCGTCGGCATCACCGACTTTGCGCAGGCGCAGTTGGGCGATGTGGTTTTCATCGAACTGCCCAAAGTCGGCCAGCCGGTCACAGCCGACAAGGCTTGCGCAACCATTGAGTCAGTCAAGGCGGCTTCGGACATCAACAGCCCGGTGTCGGGCGTCATTGCCGAAGTCAACAGCGCCGTGGCGGATGCCCCGGAGCTGGTCAACGCGGACAGCTACGCCCATTGGCTGTTCACCGTCACGCCCTCCAACCCCGACGAAATCGCCGACTTGCTCGACGCCGCCGCCTACCTCGATTCCACCGTGTAAAAATCTTAACCCATCCATTTGACAGGAAACCATTCAATGAGCGTTTTAATCTGCGGTTCCATGGCCTATGACACCATCATGGTGTTCCACGACCGCTTCAAAAACCATATCCTGCCTGAGCAGGTGCACATCCTCAACGTCTCGTTCCTAGTGCCTGAGCTGCGCCGGGAATACGGCGGCTGCGCGGGCAACATCGCCTACAACTTGAAGCTGCTGGGCGGCGACCCGGTGGTCATGGCGACCGTCGGCAAGGACTTCCAGCCCTACTCGCAGTGGATGGCGTATTGCGGCCTGTCGCAGGCGTTCGTCAAGGTCTTGGACAACACCTTCACGGCGCAAGCCTACATCACCACCGACATGGACGACAACCAAATCACCGCGTTCCACCCCGGCGCGATGTCGTTTTCCCATAACAACGACGTGTCCTCCGCGCTGGGCATCAAGCTCGGCATCGTCTCGCCCGACGGCAAGACCGGCATGATCCAGCACGCCGAACAGTTTGCCGCCGCCGGCATCCCGTTCATTTTCGATCCGGGCCAGGGCATGCCGATGTTCGACGGCGCGGAGCTGCTGCATTTTGTCGAACTGGCCGATTGGGTCACGCTCAACGACTATGAGGCCAAGCTGATGGAAGAGCGCACCGGCCTGACGCCGGAACAGCTTGCCGCCAAAGTCAAAGCGTTGATTATCACCCGTGGCGGCGACGGCTCGCTGGTCTACACCGACGGCGGCGTCGTGGAAATTCCCTCCGCCAAGGCGAAAGCCCTGCTTGACCCCACCGGCTGCGGCGACGCCTACCGCGCCGGCCTGCTCTATGGCCTGACCGAGGAGCTGGACTGGGCCACCACCGGACGCATCGCCTCGCTGATGGGCGCCATCAAGATCGAAACCGCCGGCACGCAAAACCACGCCTTTACGCTGACCGAGTTCAAAGAGCGCTACCGCGAAAACTTCGGCGAAAGCTTCTAAGGCGATGGACAACACCCGCCGCCTCATCGGCATCATGGCGCGTCTGCGCGACCCGGAAAACGGTTGTCCCTGGGATCAAAAGCAGGATTTTGCCAGCCTCGTGCCGTACACCTTGGAAGAGGCTTACGAAGTGGCCGACGCCGTGCAGCGCGGCGACTTTGCCGATTTGCGCGAGGAGTTGGGCGATTTGCTGCTGCAAGTCGCCTTTTTCGCCCGGCTGGCCGAGGAGCGCGCCTTGTTTGATTTTGAAGACGTGGCGCAGGCCATCGGCGACAAGCTGGTGCGCCGCCATCCCCACGTCTTCGCCGGGGTGGCGTTTGCCGACGACGCGGCGCGGCTGAACTTTTGGGAAAACTCCAAGCTGGCGGAAAAGCAGGAACGCAGCGGCGAGGCGCCGCAAGGCGCCTTGTCCGGCGTCGCCGCCAGCCTGCCCGCGCTGATGCAGGCGCAAAAGCTGCAAAAACGCGCCGCCCGCCATGGCTTCGACTGGCCGGCGGTCGAGCCGGTGTTCGCCAAGGTCGAGGAGGAGTTGGCGGAGACCCGCGCCGCTTGCCTCTCCGGCGACGCGGCGGCGGTGCGCGAGGAAGTCGGCGACTTGCTGTTTGCCGCCGTCAACCTCGCCCGCCACCTGGGCGTGGACGCCGAGTCCGCGCTGCGCGACGGCAACCGCAAGTTTGCCGACCGCTTTGCCCATGTCGAACGGCGGCTGGCCGAACAAGGCCGCGCCATGGCGGCAACCCCGGCGGAAGACTTGGACGCGCTGTGGGAGGAGGCCAAGCGCACACGGGCCGGCTAGGCTGTGCAATCGTAGCGCCGACAGCCTTGTCGGCGACCAAAAGAACCAATCCGCCGTCCCCGGCTTAATTAAAACAAACGCCGACAAGGCTGTCGGCGCTACGTTTACAAATTTGTCCTAGGGTTATAACCCTAGCCCCACTCCAATCTTTGATTTTTTTAGGAGCGACGCCATGCCAGAACTGCTTGCAGTGCTGATTGCGCTTTTCGTGGTTTATGCCTTGTACGAGATATTCAAAACCGTCGCCGAATCCGGCCTAGAATCCAGCCAGCCGGCGCTGGCGACCGCCGCCCCGGCCCCCGTGTCGGCCAAGGTTCCGCTGTATGTGCCGCCGACTCCGCCCGCCCGTCCCGAAGCCGCGCCACCCGCCGCCCCGGCTCCCGCCGCTGTCGCGGCATCATCAAAAATCGTCAATTTGCGCAATCCCTTGACTGGCGAAGTCTCGCCCGTGCCCAACAATTACCGCTTCGCCAAAAAATGGGTCAAGGAAGCGTTAGTGGCCGAAGGCTTGCTGAAAAAAGTATATAAAAACTCCGAATTGACCGAGGCGGTCAGCCCGAAAGTCAAAGAAGCCATTGAGCAACTTAAAAAGCTGCCGCAATACCAAGCCTAAAACCCTGGCAACAGTGATTTAACCGCTTTGCGCTGCGGTTGCCGCATCGCTCGTTTAGAATACCCCACCTTACCGCGCACACCGCGCTTATCACGACGAGGAACCCCATGAATCTGCACGAATACCAAGCCAAGCGCTTGTTCGCCGAATACGGCGTGGCCGTCCCCCACGGAACGCCCGCGTTTTCCGCCGAGGAAGCGGCCAGCGCCGCCGCCGCGTTGGGCGGCGGGCGCTGGGTGGTGAAAGCCCAAATCCACGCCGGCGGGCGCGGCAAGGCCGGCGGCGTCAAGCTGGTGGACAGCCCCGAAGCCGTCGCCGAGACCGCGCAGGCCATGCTGGGTTCCAGCCTCGCCACCTACCAGACCGGCGGCGTCGCGCTGCCGATCCAGTCCGTGCTGGTCGAAGAAGTCAGCCCCATCGCCCGCGAACTGTACCTCAGCATCCTGGTGGATCGGGCCAGCGAGCGCGTGTTGTTCATGGCCTCCAGCGAAGGCGGCGTGGAAATCGAAGAAGTCGCCGCGCACACCCCGGAAAAAATCCTCATCCAAAAAGTCGATCCCGCCGCCGGCCTGCAAGACTACCAGTGCCGCGAGATAGCCTTCGGCATGGGGTTGGAAGGCAAGCAGGTCAACGCCTTGGCGAAGCTGATGCACGGGCTGTACGGCCTGCTGATTGCCAAAGACGCCAGCCAAATCGAAATCAACCCGCTGATTGTCACCACCGACGGCCGCCTGCTGGCCCTGGACGGCAAGGTCAACATTGACGACAACGCCCTGTTCGCCCATCCCGATATCGCCGCGCTGCGCGACCCGGCGCAGGAAGACGCCAAAGAAAACGCCGCCAGCGCTTTTGGGCTGAACTACATCACGCTGGCCGGCAACATCGGCTGCATGGTCAACGGCGCGGGCCTTGCGATGGCGACCATGGACGTGATTAAGCTCTATGGCGGCGAGCCGGCCAACTTCCTCGACGTAGGCGGCGGCGCAACCAAAGAAAAAGTCACCGAAGCATTCAAGCTGATCTTGGCCGACGACAGCGTCAAGGCCGTGCTGATTAACATCTTCGGCGGCATCGTCCGCTGCGACATGATTGCCGATGGCATCATCGCCGCCGTCAAAGAAGTGGACGTGAAAGTGCCGGTCGTGGTACGCCTGGAAGGCACCAACGCCCCCGCCGGTCGTCAATTGCTGGCCGATTGCGGGCTGGCGATTATCCCGGCGGAAAACTTGGACGAGGCGGCTAAGAAGGTTGTGGCGGCCATTGCCTAATAGTAGGTCGGGCGCGTCTCTTTGCGCCCGACATTTCGCATTTGTCGGGCAACGATGAAGCTGTTGTCCGACCTACTTGGCTTTGACGCCGAAAAGCGAGTAGTCCGGTAGGGTGGACAATGCGCACCCTAAATTGGCCAATGCCACATTTTTACAAATCGACGCTAAATGAAGGAAATCAAATGATCGGAGAATTAGAACCTAAAATTGAGCTTGTTAAAACATTACTCGCTCAAGCATTATCTGGACTAAAAAAAGCAGAAGCAAAAAAACGTGTGATATTTGGCGAAGTCAAAAATTATCCCTCTTATTTCAAATATCTTGCTGCTTCAGAAAAGGTGGCTTCGGCATTTTTGGTGTTAAATAAGCTAGAAAAGGCCATTTCAGAAAACCCGGCCTCCAAAGTTTTAATACTTAATGAACTAGAAAAGGTGATTAAAGAAAGTCTTAGCGCTTTAGATGAGGCGAAAAGGCAAGAACTCGCAGATGAGAACATGGATTCCGAAATTGATAAGGAACTCGATGGATGAGCGATTGTTCTGGTTCCCAAGCTCTGCTTGGGAACCCAAGCCTTGGAAGCTCTGCTTCCCGATGCCATACGATGCCCCGGCAAGCAGAGCTTGCCAGACGGCATTCCCAAGCGGAGCTTGGGAACGAGGTGCGAGGGGAAGCCCGTTCAAAACCCGGCTAGGCCGCTTGGAATCCGACTTAGCCAGAAATATTCAAGACCGACTCGGTTTTAAAAACCGAGTCGGTCTGCCCTTGGACACACAGTCCCCAACACATTGGATTCATCAGCATGAGCATCCTCATCGACAAAACCACCAAACTCCTCTGCCAAGGCTTCACCGGCAGCCAGGGCACTTTCCACTCCGAACAATGCCTCGCCTACGGCACACAATTGGTCGGCGGCGTCACGCCGGGGCGCGGCGGGCAGACCCATTTGGGCCAGCCGGTGTTCAACACCATGCGCGAGGCGGTGGACGCCACCGGCGCGACCGCCAGCATGATCTACGTGCCGCCGCCGTTCGCCGCCGACGCAATTCTCGAAGCCGCCGACGCCGGCATCAAGCTGATTGTCTGCATCACCGAAGGCATCCCGGTGCTGCAAATGCTTAGGGCCAAGGCGGCGCTGAAAGCCACCGGCGCCCTGCTGGTCGGCCCCAACTGCCCCGGCGTCATCATCCCCGGCCAGTGCAAAATCGGCATCATGCCCGGCTTCATCCACCAGCCCTGCGGCATCGGCATCGTCTCGCGCTCCGGCACGTTGACCTACGAAGCCGTCCACCAGACCACGCTGGCGGGCTTGGGCCAAAGCACCTGCGTCGGCATCGGCGGCGACCCCATCCACGGCCTGGACTTCATTGAAGTGCTGGAACTGTTCCAAAACGATCCGCAGACCCAAGGCATCATCATGGTCGGCGAAATCGGCGGCAGCGCCGAAGAAGAAGCCGCCGAGTACATCAAGGCCCACGTCACCAAGCCCGTGGTCGGCTACATCGCCGGCCTCTCCGCCCCCCAC
>JBJSYU010000039.1:0-4560 GCA_046089945.1 Candidatus Methylumidiphilus sp. | reverse complement strand
TTAGAAGGCGGCGGGGAGTTTTGTCAGTCAACCAGGCATCATACCAATCATTTGTTGTGTTCTCGGTAATGTTACTAATCCAAAAACATAGTAGATTATTTTTACACTGATTCAATCCACCTGAATTTGCATGGCCGTTTGTTGGATTCAACGGGTCAACAGGCCAAGTGAAGCGATCATTACTTGGCGTTGATGCAGTGAAACTGACGTTGAAGACATAACCACCACTATCTGTGGCGCTATAGTGCCTCACCGCCACATAATAAGTGCCTGTTGTCACAGATTTAGAAATCAAGAAATTCTTGTTCGTACTGCTCTGATTGTCGTTGCTGCCACCTGAAATGTCCGCACAACTGGCATTCTTTAAATACCCATAAGTATCCGTTGATCCAGTTGAGTAAACCTTTAATGTTCCCGCTGAAGGGACTTGTATTTTAAAATAGTCATAATCGCCTGCCGATTCGATATTGCCAGTTTTGCTGGTATTTACTGCAACAGCCGTAGCTCCCGTGCAACTATTCACATGGTCATCCACAAGGGCTGTGAATGTCCTAGGATTGGATGCCCCGCTGCCACTCACGACACCAAAATTAAAGGGGGTATCCCCAGCAATTTTCCCCTTCACAATGGCTCGATAGGTGCCTGCCGTTCGCCCTGAGTTAAGATAAGTTGTGGCTGTGTATGACTTTACTTCGTTTGGTGAAAAGGAAACATTATTCCAGCGTTGGGCCGCATACAGGTCGTTCCCGCTACTGTTCTGTATCCATAGTTCGACATATTCGAAAGTTTTTGCCCCGCCCATAAATTCTTTAAGTTTGAACGAAGCAGTGAAATTCTGGCCTACCATCACCGATCCCGGAGATATATCAACTCCGCTATTCAAGTCAACTCGACCTGTTGGTTTGTATGTAAACCAACTGTCAGCAGACGAATCTTCCTGACCATTGGCGTAGACTACAACATACCATTTGTAAGTACTGCCATAGGTTAAGGGTACATTGGCCAGGTTGACAGTAATTGATTTTGAAGAAATCTTGCCACTTGCATATTTAAGCGTCCCACCACCGGTTTTGATTTTTACCTCGTACTTATCGGTATACGGGTGCGTCCATGAAAAGGTGACAGATCCAGAGGTAATCACAGCGTTATTAGCTGGTGACTGTTGTATCGGCTTGGTTAATGCCATTGCTTCTTGCGATGCGATGAGCATTAAATTGATGAATAGAAAGGCGTAAATTGAACAAAAGCGGTTCCTTGACCAGCTTGTAATAAATGCTTTGCAAAATAGCGTTTTCATTTGCAGTTTCCTTTTCAATTGACGTGCGACTTAATTGAATGCCTGGCGTGAGCCAGCGATTGGAATTGACGAAGTGTAAATATTCCGCAATGGCAAAGCAGTTGGCGGAATTTTCCTAATACCCATAGGTGCAACCACTGGCGGTGGGTTTAATTGGTTTTCGAAATACTCTTGAGGCTGTTCCAGGCCACGAGTGGGGCGGCCTGCGGATGCCCATCAGGAATGTCATGAGCCAATTAAACCCGCCTCCCAACCACCTGCTTGAAACAGTGCAATTTGAGCCTTACGCCCGGTGTTGCGGAGCCTGTCCCTAAGCACTTTGCAGTTTCCAGAGGCTATGCTTGTCCAAAACCAGCTTTCAACTCTTGAGTCTAGTCATTGTGCGACGTTCTGCTTCGATTTTCCACACAATTTTTACTAAATATGCAGTCGCTACGGCAGGCCGCTGGCTGCGTCAGGTTTTTTGGGGAACTGCGGCCGGGTGCAATCCATGCCGGGCTTCCTGCCGCGCACGTCCTCTATCCGCCGCAAGTCGCGGCACTGAACATTCGAGCAACCATCATGAACCAAACACAACACACCAACCCCCCGCGCTGGCAATTTTGGATAGACCGGGGTGGCACGTTCACGGATATTGTCGCCCGCCGCCCGGATGGCGGCTTGGTGACGCATAAGCTGCTGTCGGAAAACCCGGAGCAGTACGCCGACGCGGCGGTGGCGGGCATCCGCCAGGTGCTGGGCTTGGCAGGCGACGCGCCGATCACGCCTGCGCTGGTCGAGGTGGTGAAGATGGGGACGACGGTCGCCACCAACGCGCTGCTGGAGCGCAAGGGCGAGCCGACGGTGCTGTTCATCACCGAAGGCTTCGGCGACGCCTTGCGCATCGCCTATCAAAACCGCCCGCGCATCTTTGATTTGAACGTGGTGCTGCCGAGCTTGCTGTATGCGCAGGCCGTCGAGGTGGCGGAGCGCGTGGCGGCGCGCGGCGAGGTGGTGGTGCCGCTGGACGAGGACGCCGCCCGCCGCCAATTGCAAACGGCGCGCGACAGCGGCTTCAACGCCATCGCCATCGTGCTGATGCACGGCTACCGCTTCCCCGCGCACGAGCAAACGCTGGCGCGGCTGGCGCGGGAGGCGGGCTTTGCGCAGATCAGCGTGTCGCACGAGGCGAGTCCGTTGATGAAGCTGGTGCCGCGTGGCGACACGACGGTGGTGGACGCTTACCTGTCGCCGATTTTGCGGCGCTACGTCAACCAAGTCGCCGCCGCGATGCCGGGGGTGCGGCTGCAATTCATGCAGTCCAGCGGCGGGCTGGCCGAGGCGGGCTGTTTCCAGGGCAAGGACGCGGTGTTGTCCGGCCCGGCCGGCGGCATCGTCGGCATGGCGCGCACTGGGCAGCGGGCGGGCTTCGGCAAGATCATCGGCTTCGACATGGGCGGAACGTCCACCGACGTGTCGCATTTCGCCGGCGAGTTCGAGCGCGAGTTTGAGACCCAGGTCGCCGGCGCGCGGAT
This sequence comes from Candidatus Methylumidiphilus sp., assembly GCA_046089945.1. Taxonomy (GTDB): domain Bacteria; phylum Pseudomonadota; class Gammaproteobacteria; order Methylococcales; family Methylococcaceae; genus Methylumidiphilus. Next base: position 1,749 of record JBJSYU010000039.1, on the reverse strand, counting down.
GCGTGCGCCGATGATGGCGATACACACGGTCGCGGCGGGCGGCGGCTCGGTCTTGCATTTCGACGGCGGCCGTTTCCGCGTCGGGCCGGATTCCGCCGGGGCCAATCCCGGCCCGGCCTGTTACCGGCGCGGCGGGCCGCTGGCGGTGACCGATTGCAATGTGCTGCTGGGCAAGATCCAGCCGGATTTTTTCCCGCCGGTGTTCGGCCCGCATGCGGATCAAGCCTTGGACGCCGAAGCCGTGGCACAGCGCTTTGCCGAATTGGCCGAGGCGGTGTTCGAGGCCACCGGCCGGCGGCAAAGCCCGGAGCAGATCGCGGCGGGCTTCGTCGCCATCGCCGTCGGCAATATGGCGAACGCCATCAAGAAGATTTCGGTGCAGCGCGGCTACGATGTCAGCGGCTATGTGCTGGCGACGTTTGGCGGGGCCGGCGGGCAGCATGCCTGTCTGGTCGCGGAGGCTTTGGGCATGCGGCAGGTGTACGCCCATCCGCTGGCCGGGGTGCTGTCGGCCTATGGCATGGGGCTGGCCAGCCAGAGCGTGATCCGCGAGCAGGCGGTGGAGTTGGCGTTGTCGGACGCCGCGCTGCCGGGGCTGGCGGCGCGGCTGGCCGAATTGGAAGGGCAGGGCCGGGCGGCGTTGCTGGCGCAAGGCGTGGCGGCGGAGCGGCTGGACGTGTCTAAGCAAGTCCGGCTGCGCTATCAAGGCACTGACCATGCGCTGGCCGTGGACTTCGCCGATGTGGCGGCCATGCGGGCGGCATTCGAGGCGCTCTACCGCCAGCGTTATGCGTTTTTGCTGGCCGGGCGGGGCTTGGTGGTCGAGGCGGTGGCGGTGGAAGTCGCCGACCGGCCCGACGCGCCGGCCGAACAGTTCGGCGAACTGCCCGCCCGTGTCGGCCCGTTGCGGCCGGCGCGGACGGTGCGGATGTTTTCCGCCGACGCCTGGCGCGAGGCGGGCTTGTACCGGCGCGAGGATATCCGGCCGGGCGATATGATCGACGGCCCTGCCATCATCGCCGAGCCGGTCGCCACGACGGTGGTGGAGTTTGGCTGGCGGGCCGAGGCGACGGCTTTGAACCATTTGCTGTTGAGCCGGGTTGCGTCCGTGTCCACCGAAAGCGCCGTCGGCCCCTTGCAGGCCGGGGCCGATCCGGTGTTGCTGGAAATCTTCAACAACCTGTTCATGTCGATAGCCGAGCAAATGGGCTTGCGGCTGCAAAACACCGCGTCTTCGGTGAACATCAAAGAGCGGCTGGATTTTTCCTGCGCGTTGTTCGACGGCGAAGGCCAGTTGATCGCCAACGCGCCGCATATCCCGGTGCATTTAGGCTCGATGGGCGAGTCGATCCAGGCCGTCATCCGCGCCAACGCCGGCGCGATGCGGCCGGGCGACGTCTACGCGCTGAACGACCCGTACCAAGGCGGCACCCATCTGCCGGATATCACGGTGGTGACGCCGGTGTTTGACGAGGCCGGGGAACGCATTCTGTTTTATGTCGGCTCGCGTGGACACCATGCCGATGTCGGCGGCATTACCCCAGGCTCGGTGCCGCCGCATTCCCGCTCGATCACCGAGGAAGGCGTGCTAATCAGCAATTGGAAGCTGGCCGCAGGCGGGTGTTTGCGCGAACAGGAGACGCTGGAACTGCTGGCATCCGGCCCGTATCCGGCGCGCAACCCGGCGCAAAATCTGGCGGACTTGCGCGCGCAAATCGCCGCCAACGAAAAAGGCGCGCAGGAATTGCG
>JBJSYU010000038.1:0-6389 GCA_046089945.1 Candidatus Methylumidiphilus sp. | reverse complement strand
AGACGATAGAGCCGTCTGCCCACCCTACCGGGCTGGGCTTTTTGTTGCCCACCGTTCCGCCAAAAATCGCGGCATTGTCCGCGTGGGCAAACGATAAAGCCGTTTGCCCACCCTACCGGGCTTCGTTACTTAAAAATGCCGGAATGCCTGTAGTATTGCCCAAATGCCCCAGGCATGTAGGGAGTCGAGCCACCTGAACGCTCGATTATGGTATTAGCTGAAGTGTTTGAATTTGGCCCGGTTGGATCATATGATCCTTGTCTATAACTATTTCCCTCATTTATAACTCGCTGCTCAAATTCCTGTTGTGTCATGCCAGAGGGGGGTAGGATATTATCAATTGATTGACGATATCCACTTGGATCGTAAAATGTATTTCTGTCGTTAATGTATGTGCTGTTTGTTGGATCATTTGTTGGCGACTGCCCTCCCCCGTCTAGCGAGTATTGTGCATCAATTATTTTCTCCTTATGATCTCCGCCACAAGGACTATGCTCAATCTCATAGTGCCAAACAAACACTGCACAGTGCCTTGCATATAAACCAAGCAAACCACCTATTGGGCGGCATACCATACTTACCTCAAGCCCAGAGAAATCGATCAAAGTCTGCGGTTTATTTTGAGCATATTCATAAGTATTTATCCCACCCGCTAACCCGATTGGATCTTTGCTAGTCCACCTCCCCACCCCCGCTTCATAATCCCTAGCCCCAAACCGAACCAACCCCGTATCCCGGTCATACAACCCACCGGCAAACCCAAACGGTTGGAATCCCGGATTGGTATCCAGCAGCACATTGCCGAATTCGTCGTAGTCCATTTGCTGGGCCACGGTTCCGTCCGCCGTGTTGACGATATAGCGCGGACTGCCGAGATGGTCTTTCACCAGCCGGTAAGTCACGCCGCCTTTCACCATGTAATCCGGCACATTGACGCCCGTGGCATAAACAAAGCGGCTGACGATAGTACCGGAGCCGTCCAGTTCGGCGATGGGTTTCAACTGGTCTTGCCAGAGGAAGCCTTGCGCCAATACGCCGTTGAGCTTTTTGCCGATGCGGCGGTTTTGGCCGTCGATGAGGTAGTCGATTACGCCGCCGGTCAGGGTGACTTTGCGCAGATTGCCCAGCACATCGTAGACGTAGCTGGTGGTCTGTCCGCCCACGGTCTTGGTTTTCAACTCGCCATTCGCCGTGTAGGCATAGCTGGCGCCGCCGTAAGTGAGCAGCCGGTCTTGCGCGTCGTAGGTGCCTTGGGTGACGGTCGCGCCTTGGGTGCGGCTTCTGCGGTTGCCGTTGTCATCGTAGGCATACGCGGAGGTCACTGTGCCGTTGCGTTTGACTTCGGTCAGGCGGCCGGCCACGTCGTAGCCGTAATCGTAGGTGGTGGAGACCGCGCCTAGGGTTTCGACTTTGCGGATGATGCGGCCGAGCTTGTCGCGGGTGTAGGCGGTCTTGAACAACGATGCGCTGTTGATTTTGGCCTCATAACTGGCGAGTTCGCCGAAGCTGTTATAGCCCAAGGTGTCGGCGACTTTGCCCAAGGCGGTGCCGGTCAGCAGGCCGTTTTGGGCGCTGCGGGTCAGTGTCAAATCCCCGGCTTTGGTCAGCAGGCTGTCGGCATCGAAGCTGTAGGCGATGGCGTTCGCGCCATTGCCGGTGATGGTTTTGGCGCGGAAGTCGTTGTCGTAGGCGAAGCCCACTTTGCCCGCCACTGCGCCCGTCCATGCGGTTTCGGTCAGTAACGCGCCGCTGTAGGTGTAGGCCAGCTTGCCGCCGCTTGGAACCGTAATGCTGGCGAGTTTGCCGGTGTTGGCGTAGGCATAGCCGGTATCGCCATCGGGTGTCGTCAATTTGCTGAGGCGGCCGGCGTTGTCGTAGGTGAAGGCCAAGCTCAAACCGTCCGGGCGGCTGATCTTGGTCAATGCCTTGTCAAGGTTGTATTCGTACAACGTGTTGACCGTGCCGGTGTTGGCGGCGGCGGGCGGGTCGTATTCCTGGGTTTGGTCGCGGTTGGTGTATTTGAACAGATGCGCGGGCTGGCCCGGCGGGGTCAGGGAGGTCAGATTGCCGTTGGCATCGTAGCCATACAAGACATCGCGCCCGTCGGGCAGGATTTGCCGCGTGACTCGCCCGGCCAAGTCGTATTCATAATTGACCGAGCGGTTGAGTGGGTCGGTGACGGATTTCAGCCAGCCTTGGTTGTTGTAGGCGAAAGCCAAGGCGCGTTGGTCTGCGCCGCTGCCTTGGGCGATTGTCGTTAAATGGCCTTGGGCATCATAGGCTTGGTTGATGGCTTGCAGCCCGGTGATTTCCGTTTTGATAAGCTGGCCTTTGGCGTCCAGCGTGGTTTTGCCAACGCGGCCCGCCGCCGAGTTGACCGTCGTGGTGCGGGTGGCGGCATCGTAGACGCGGGTCGAGGCGCGGCCATTGACCGTGACCGTATCGGTTTGCCGGGTCAGGCTCAGCGGGTCTTTGCTGTTGGACAGGGTGGCGGTGCGGGCCTGCGAGGCGCTGAACGTCAAGCCGCCCGTGGCAATCGAGTAGCTTTGGGCGAGAGGGGCCAACATGCCAAAGCGTGGGTCTGGGCCTTTGGCTTGGGTTGTCACCGTGCCGTCGGGTTCGGTGGTTTTTGTCGTGCCGTTGGTCTGGTTCAGCGTGACGGTTTGGGTGCCGTCCGGCTCGATGCGGGTTCTTTGCTCGTCGCCGGTCGGCAAGTTTTCCACCCGGTAGGTGGTCTTGCGGTTCAGGCCAGTGGCGAGGGCGACTTCGTAGCCATTGGCGATATCGGTGCGGGCCAAATTTTTGCTGCCGCTGGCGGCGTCTTGATCCGTAGTCAGTCGGCCAAGCTCGTCATAGGCCAAGGTCGAAATATTGCCCTTGGGCTTTTTGAACTGAGTCAGCAAGCCGTCTGCCGTGTAGGTCATGGCGTGGGTTTCGCCCGCTGGGTTCTTGACCGTGGCGAGGTAGCCGTTGGCATCCAAGCTTAATGTGGTGCGCTGGCCGAAGGGCGCGACGATGGCGGTGGGGTTGCCGGTGGCGTCGCGTTCGATCTGGGTGATGTTGCCGGACACGTCGGTAACTTGGCTCAGGCGACCGGCGCTGTCGTAGGCGAAGGCGTAGCGAACGGCTTTGGTTTTGGCGTCTAGGGTGCGGAGATGGCGACCGGCGTTGTTGAAGTGGTAGATTTCGGTGCCGTCTTCGGAGGGGATGAAAACATCGAGCGGGCTGAAACCGGGTAAGGCGGAACGAATTTTGCGGACACGGTGATTTCCCGAATCGACAATATAAATGTTGTCGTCGGCATCTAACGCGATGTCCGACACCCCCAAAAAGCTTGCGTTCAGCGGTGAACCACCATCTCCACCATAGCCATCTCTATTGCCCGCCAAAGTTGTGACAATACCGTCCGGCCCGATCCGGCGAATTCCTCCGCTTCCATAAGCCCCAACTTCGTATAAATACAGACTGCCGTCTTTGCTGCTGACAGCGAGATGTTCGGGTGATAAGAAGCATCCGCTGGAAGCAGGCTTCCCACTCTGAACGGAGCACCAAGCGCTGGTGCTGGGTACACCAATAGTCGATATGATGCCATTCGCATTAACCTTCCGAATCACATTATTCGGGTGCTCGTCCGAGATATACAGGTTGCCATCTTTACTGATCGCAATATTCCCGGGAATTATACTTGCAGAAGTCGCAGGGCCACCATCACCACTATACCCAGGTATACCATTGCCGGCCACGGTTGTGATGATGCCATCCGGCCCTACCCGCCGGACGCGATAATGTTGACGGTCAACGACGTACAGGCTACCATCGGGGCCTAGCGCGACATCTATCGGGGATAGACTTGCGCTAGTTGCTAGTCCGCCATCGCCAAGTTGGCACTGACGACCATCACTTATTAGTTCATCAAATATAGGACAACCATTACCTGCCACAGTGGTGACGATGCCGTCCGGCGCGACTTTTCGAACGTAGCTACTCATTGTATTAAGATAATGCAAAATAATATAAAGGCTCCCATCGGGAGCTGTGGCGATCTCCACCGGCAGGGTTGTATACCATTCATAATCAATCGCCGTGCTAATGGTGCCATCCGGGCGAACGCGCCGGATGGTCGCGGTAATGGTCGCGCCATCGGATTGGACAATATACACGCTTCCATCAGGGCCAATTGCTACGGAACTCGGATACCCGACAGATGCGCTTGTTGCCGGCCCACCGTCGCCGAGTGGACAGGCATTAGTCGTTATGTCGCAGCCATTCCCGGCAATGGTTTCAATAATTTTGCTATCTACAACCGTGGCGCTACGTTGCCCACCATTTCCAAGATGCAATATTTTTCCCACCGGGTCATAAGTATGGTGAATACCTAGGCTCCAACCACTCAAGTCGGTATTTGGCCCGGCTTCGGGACCTAATTTCACCTGAGCATCCCGCCACAATGTCACTTGCTGCCGCGCCCGGTTGCCGGTAATCGGTACGCCATTACCGTTGTAGCCAAAGCGGTCTGTTTTCTGGTAACTCCCGTCGTAAACAAACCCGATGCGGATATTCGCAGTCTGTTTCCCTGCCAAAGCCCGGCCAAAGCCATCTTGACCATTCCAAACAAAGCGTTGCTTTAAATTTGGAGAGGCGGAAAGCAATTGGGTGGATTTTGTCCCAGCCACGGCGGTTTCCAACGCGATGCCTTTCAGGCTGGCAGGTACGCTGGCCCCGCTAAGTGGAATATCCACGGCATAAGCCGATTTCCGGCCCGGCATCCGGTCGCTTTGATAATGGAGGTTGAAGGGGGTGCCGTTGACTGGGATGTTTTCTCCCAAGGCTTGATTTTGGCACTGGATAATAGAACCCGTGGAGCAATCGGGATCGGAGGGCTTTTGCTCTGGTTTGGGTGGCTCAGGCGGATTAGGCGGAGTCGCATCTGCTGGCGGCCCAAACGGCCAATTCAAATCCCAAGTGGACAGATGCGTAAGTTGCGCCCGCCACAGGCTCTTGCCCGCCGCATAAGTCGCGGCCAACTTCTCCCTCTCTGCATCGGTGATGCCTAATGCCGTTAGCTTCGCGGCATCGTCCGCCGCGTTGTCGCCGTCGCTATCCACGTCGGCCAGTCCGCTGGCGATTGACAGAATCTTGATGACCCGCCCGCTGTCGCTGGGTATCCAGGCTTTTTTGTCGCCGTCGTAGTAGCCCACCGGAACGACAGTGCCCGCTGGGAAGTTCAGGAAGTTGTCCACATAGAACGGTACGGGGCGGTCGAATACCGCATCTTTCCCGGAGAATTTCAGCGCGGCTTCGTCCGCCTTGAGTTCCACCGCATAGGTGTAGCCGCTGTTCGGCGGCAGCGGGCCGGGCATGGCGGCGGGGCCGTTGTCGCCTTGGGTGTATTCGGTCAGGTGTAGGTTTAGCGTAGTGGTCTGCCGCAAAGTGCCGTCGGCGTTGTAGACCTGTGCCTTCGTGCCTTGCGGAATCATCAGCGTGGCTTGGCGGGTGCCGTCCTTGTCCGTGACCGGGGTGCCTTGGGCGACTTGCACAGCCACGGCGGCAGTCAGGTTGATGGTAGTGGTTTTGGCATCCAGGCCAATCATGACCAAATCGTCCAGTACGACATAATCTTGCCAAGGGGCGTTGACCTGTCGTTGAACGGGCAGGTAATTGGCCTTTTGGAAATTCAAACTCAAATAGCCACCGCCATTCACCGCCATGTCATAGCCGCCGTCGGCACGGGTCACAGTCTGGCCGAGTTCGGGGTGGTCTTTGATGGTGACGGTGACGCCGGGCAGCGGTTTGCTTTGTTTGTCCAGCACTTTGCCGCGTATGACGGCGGCGCGTTTGAGTTCTATCGTGCCCGCTGCGACGCCGGTTTGCACAGCGTTGGGGCCGCTGTAGAGGAATTGGGTGGCCGTGGCGACGCTGGTGGCGACGGTTTGATCGACCGCCGGGGCGACGGTTTGCGGGCTGGGCGGCAGGCCGGTGTTCGGGCCTAGGGAAATGGTCAGGTTGACGGCGCTGCCTTGGTTGGCTTTGCTCCCGGCCGGCAGGCTTTGTTGCAAGACGATGCCGTCGGCGGCGCTGCTGCTGTTTTGGAAGCTGTTGGCGCCTAGGTTGAGTCGTGCTTGTTGAATGGCGGTTTCGGCGGCGGCGCGGCTTAAGCCGGTCAGCGCGGGGACGGTGGTTTGCGGCGCGTTGCTGAGGACGGTGAGGTTAAAGCTTTGTCTGGCGTCACCGCCTTTGCCGTCATCCACTTTGACGGTTACAGGCTGGATGCCGAGATTGCCTGCGGTCGGCGTCCATTGGATCAGGCCGGTTTGGGCGTTGATGGTCATGCCGGCGGGCTGGGCGGTCAGGCTGTAAGTCAAGGCGTCCGCGTCGGCGTCGCTGGCCTG
>JBJSYU010000037.1:0-2597 GCA_046089945.1 Candidatus Methylumidiphilus sp. | reverse complement strand
TGGCCGGCAGGGATGCCGGCGCTACGGCTGGCCGGCCCGGTGCCTGCGGCTTATTGCTTCTTCTTGCTCGATCCCTGTTGGTAGCCTTGCTGGTAGCCCTGTTGGGCGCCTTGCTGGTAGGCGCGTTGTTCGGACTGTTTGTGCTGGTCGTAGAGATAGCCGCCGAGCAGGCCGGTGCCGGCGCCGATGGCCGCGCCCATGCCGGCGTTGCCGGCTATCGCGCCGATGACCGCCCCGGTGGCCGCGCCGCCGGCGGTTCCGGTCATCATGCGTTGCTGCGAGTCGGACATGCCGGCGCAGCCGCCTAATCCTAATGCCACGAATAACAAAACAATTTTTTTCATTTGCTCACCTCGACAATGCACACATATGGTTAGGCGCTGGGCGTTTAGTTTTTGCACGGCCAGGTTTCGGCCAGGAATTTCGACAAGCTGTCCACGGCGCGGTCTTTGCCGTATTCGGGGTGGGCTTTGGCCCAGGCGAGATACTGCGCGATGCCTTCGTTGCGCGTCGGCGTCGGCGTGGGCAGGCAGACCACCGGCTTGATGCCGGGGCCTTTGTAGAGGGCGTCTTGGTAATGGTAGGCGCCGATCAAGTAGCCGTGGCAGAAATGGATCGCGGCGACGTACAGCGGGTCGGTCGGGGCGGTCGAACACAGTTCGATGATGTCTTGGGTGTTGTGGACTTCAAACTGCTCCGGGCCTAGGGCTTGCGCCGGACTGCCGAAGCAGGCCAGCGCGATGAGGCCCAGGCAGGCCAGTGGGCGGGTCGGTTTACGCATCGTGCCTCCTAAAAAGACGTTTTTTGGTTGGATGGGGTAAAGCCTTGGGCGGGGTTGGCCGCCCGGATGCCGCCAGCATTTAACACCCATCGCAGGCCGCAGGCAACCGCCGCCGGATGGGAAATCGACGCCGCGCTTGCGTGTGCCGACGGCATTCTTTTAACATGAATCCATTAGCGTATGTGTGCTTGTCCCGTAAGGTCGGCACATGCCGCTACCCCCCGCCTGCGCCGGGACGGCAATCCCCGGCTTCCGCTTTCTTCTTCATCAACACAAAGGTAAGGAAATTTATGACTACCGAAAACCTGACCACCTCCGCCGCGCTGAGCGCGTTCGGCCCGGCCCGTTCCACCGTCGAAGGCGCGCCGCTTAGCGCGGAGGAGGCGCGGTTGACCGACGCCTATTGGCGGGCTTGCAACGATCTGGCGTTGGGCATGATTTACCTGCGCGACAATCCCTTGCTGAAAGCGCCTTTGAAGCCGGAGCACATCAAAAACCGCCTGCTCGGCCACTGGGGCGCCAGCCCGGCGCTGTCGTTTGCCTACACGCACATGAACCGCGTCATCAAGGCGCACGACTTGGATGCGATTTTCATGGCCGGCCCCGGCCACGGTGCGCCGGGCGTGTTGGCCCCGGTTTATCTGGAAGGCGCGTATTCGGAGGTTTACCCGGACAAGAGCCTGGACGAAGAGGGTTTGCTGGCGTTTTTCAAGCAGTTTTCCTTCCCCGGCGGCATCGGCAGCCATTGCACGCCGGAAACCCCCGGTTCGATCCATGAAGGCGGCGAATTGGGCTATGTGCTGTCGCATGCGGCCGGGGCGGCGTTCGACAACCCGGATTTGATCGTGGCGGCGGTGGTCGGCGACGGCGAGGCGGAGACCGGCCCGCTGGCGACGTCCTGGCACATCAGCAAGTTTTTGAATCCGATCCGCGACGGCGCGGTGCTGCCCATCCTCAATCTGAACGGCTACAAGATCAACAACCCGACGCTGCTGGCCCGCATCAGCCATGAGGAGTTGGAGGATTTGTTCAAAGGCTATGGCTGGACGCCGTATTTTGTCGAAGGCTCCGACCCCGCGACGATGCATCAGGCGATGGCGGCGACATTAGACCGTTGCGTGGCCGACATCCGCGCCGCGCAGAAAGCCGCCCGCGACAGCGGCGTCGCCGCGCGTCCGCGCTGGCCGATGATCGTGCTGCGCACACCGAAAGGCTGGGGTGCGCCCGGCACGATTGACGGCCACAAGGTCGAGGGTTTTTGGCGGGCGCATCAGGTGCCGGTGGCCGATGTGCAGAAAAACCCGGCGCATTTGACGCTGCTGGAAGCATGGATGCGCAGCTACAAGCCGGAGGAGTTGTTCGACGCCGACGGTGCGCCGCTGGCCGAACTCCGCGCGCTGGCGCCGGTCGGCATCCGCCGCATGGGCGCGAATCCGCATGCCAACGGCGGGCATCTGAAAAAAGACCTGCGCATGCCGGACTTCCGCAGCTATGGCATCGTCGTGGACAAGCCGGGCGTGGCCGAGGCGGAGAACACGCCGCCGCTGGGGCGTTTCCTGCGCGACATCATGAAGGCGAACATGCGCAATTTCCGCGTGTTCGGCCCGGACGAAAACACCTCCAACAAGCTGGGCGCGGTGTATGAGGCCAGCAAGAAGTTTTGGATTGCCGAGTATTTCCCCGAAGACGCCGACGGCACGGAGTTGGCGACGGATGGGCGGGTGATCGAGATGCTCAGCGAACACACGATGGAAGGGATGCTGGAAGGCTATCTGCTGACCGGCCGCCATGGCTTCTTTTCCACCTATGAAGCCTT
>JBJSYU010000036.1:0-7285 GCA_046089945.1 Candidatus Methylumidiphilus sp. | reverse complement strand
CTTCGACGGTCGCCACAATATCATCAAAGGCGGCTCATGGATTTCCTGCGGCAATGAAGCGTTGTCGGTGTCGCGCTATGCGTTCCGCCGCCATTTCTTCCAACATGCCGGTTTCCGTTATATTGTCTCAGATGCGCCAATTCCGGCGATTGGCAGTTATTACGAAACCGATGTGGCAATGTCGGCGATTGCCGAAACCCATTTTGGCGAAGACTATATCGGCGTGGCGAATTTCCCCAAAGCCGTCGCCGAACTTGCGGTTCAGGCCATGGTCGGCAAACCTTTAGGCAAAGCCTTGGATTTGGGTTGCGGCGCGGGGCGGGCCAGTTTTGAGTTGGCCCGGCATTTTGCCCACGTCACCGCGATTGACGCCTCGGCGCGGATTATCGGCATGGGCCGGCAATTCGCCGAAACCGGGGTATTGCGCTATGCGCTGGCCGATGAAGGCGAACTGCTGGCGTACAAAGAAAAGCACTTGTCAGCGTTCGGCTTGGAAAACCTGCCCGGCAGCCTTGAATTCTGGCAGGGCGACGCCTGCAATCTCAAGCCAAACTTCACCGGCTATGATTTGATCTTGGCGGCGAATCTGTTGGATCGTTTATACAGCCCAGCAAAATTCTTGCGTGATGTGCATGAGCGCCTGCAACTCGGCGGCTTGCTGGTGCTGGCCTCGGCCTATGCTTGGCAAACCCAGTTGACCGCCCGCAGCGAATGGCTGGGTGGCTTTAAGCAAGACGGCGAAAGCTTCACCAGTTTGGACGGATTGAAAGCGGTATTGGAACCGCATTTCCGCCTCGTGCAGGGGCCGTTGCAACTGCCGCTGGCGCAGCGCGAAACCCGGCGCACGTTTAAATATTCCACCATGGAAACCACGATTTGGGAGCGCATCGCTTGAGCGTTGACTTCGACAGCATTATCGCCCGCGAAAACACCGACTCGGTGAAATGGGATGGGCGGCGCGGCTATTTCGGCAGCACCGATTTAATCCCGATGTGGGTGGCCGACATGGATTTCGCCGTCCCTGAGGCTGTGTCGCGTGCCGTGCAAGCCCGCGCCGCCCATCCGGTGTTTGGCTATACCCTCGCCAATGACAGCGTATACGCCGCGTTAATCGAATGGTTGCACAAACGCCACGGCTGGAAGATCGAAAAAGACTGGATTATCCTCTCGCCCGGCGTCGTGCCGTCCTTGCATGCGGCGGCGATTGCTTTTGCCGGGGCGGGCGAAGGTGTGATTGTGCAGCCGCCGGTGTATTTCCCATTTTTCAGCGCCGTCACCGAAACCGACCGGCGTTTAATCCTCAATCCGCTAAAACTCGACAACGGGCGCTACCATATCGATTTTGCGCATTTGCAAGAATGCGCCAAGGATGCCCGGCTATTGATGCTCTGCACCCCGCATAATCCGGTCGGGCGGGTGTGGACGGAAGCCGAATTGCGCGAGGTGTTGGCGATTGCCCGCCGCCATCATTTGACTGTGTTGTCGGATGAAATCCACCACGATTTGATCTTCCCTGGGTTCAAACACACGGCGCTAGGCGTGTTGGCGGAACCGGGTGATGCGATTATCACGGCGGTCGCGCCGAGCAAAACCTTCAATATTCCGGGCTTAGGCTTGTCCGCGCTGATCGTGCCGGATGCCAAGCACCGCGCCGCCTTGCGCAAAGCGTTTGAGTTATTGCATTTGGGCGCGTCGAATCCATTTAGCCTAGTCGCGTTTGCCGCCGCTTACCGCGATGGCGAGGATTGGTTGGAAGCGTTGTTGGCGTATCTGACCGCCAACCGCGATTTTGTCGCAGATTACTTGGATAAACATATTCCGCAGATTAAGCTGATTCCAGCGGAAGGCACTTATCTATTGTGGCTGGATTGCCGGGCATTGGGCATGAGCGATACTGAACTGCGGCATTTTTTTGTTCAACAGGCAAAAGTCGGCATGAATCCCGGCATTGTGTTTGGCGAAGGCGGCAGTGGGTTTATGCGGATGAATATCGGCGCGGCGCGGGCCGTCGTGCAAGAGGCTTTGCGGCGCATTGCCGAGGCCTTGGCAAACCGTGGATAAGCGCTGATGCCGCGCATTGCTTTAGGGCTGGAATATGACGGTTCGGCTTTCGCCGGCTGGCAATGGCAGGACGGCCAGCGCAATGTGCAAGCTTGCGTAGCGGCGGCGGTCGGCACAGTCGCCGCCGAGCCGGTGAACCTGCTGTGCGCCGGGCGCACCGACGCCGGCGTGCATGCGCTGGAGCAAGTCGTGCATTTCGACACCGTTGCCGAGCGTAGCCCGCGTTCCTGGGTCATGGGCATCAATGCCAATCTGCCCGACGATGTGCGGGTATTGTGGGCCAAAGCCATGCCGCCGCATTTCCATGCCCGCTACAGCGCGATTGCCCGCTTTTACCGTTATGTGATTATCAACCGTCCGATGCGTTCGGCGCTGCGCCGTCGGCAATTGACCTGGTGCTATTACCCGCTGGACGCAGCCAAAATGCAGCAGGCGGCGGATTATCTCATCGGCCATCATGATTTTTCGTCATTCCGCGCCCAAGGTTGCCAGTCGAAAAGCCCGATGCGGATTATGCATTTTATCCGTGTGCAGCGGCAGGACGATCATGTCATCATCGAATTATCGGCGAATGCCTTTTTGCATCATATGGTGCGCAATATTGCCGGGGTCTTGATGGATATAGGCAGCGGCAAGCACGAACCCGAATGGGCGCAGGAGTTGTTGGCTTTGCGCGACCGCAAACTCGGTGGCGTGACCGGCCCGGCGGATGGTTTGTATTTAGGCGGTGTGTATTACCCGGACGAATTTGGTTTACTCAAACATCCGATTTTTGATCTGTTGCCGCCGGATGCTGGGCGGTATATACACCCTTGAAACGCGCTCTGTATTAATCCCCTCGCCCTGTGGGGAGATGGTTAGGGTGAGGGGTAAACTGTTAATTTTTAAGACCCTCACCCCAACCCTCCCCCTGCGAGGGGGAGGGAGCAAAGACGTAATATAATAATGGCTTTCATCAACACTAGGGGGACATACAATGAGTTTGTTAGGCAATATCTTGTGGCTGATTTTCGGCGGCTTTGTGTCTGGCTTGGGTTATATCGTCGCTGGTTTGCTGCTGTGCGTGACGATAATCGGCATACCGTTTGGGCTACAGTCGATGAAGCTGGGCGTGGCGGTGTTCACGCCATTTGGCAAGGATTTGGTGGAGTTGGAGGACGCCAACAGCCCGTTGCGGCTGATCTTCAACGTGCTGTGGCTGCTGCTGTTCGGCTGGGAAATCGCGCTGGCGCATCTGGTCGGCGCCGCCGCGCTGGCGGTGACGATCATCGGCATTCCGTTCGCGTTCCAGCACATCAAGCTGATTCCGCTGGCCTTGCTGCCGTTTGGCCGCGATTTGCGTTAGCCGCCGACAAATCTAGCGCAGCGTCGTTAAAATCGGGCCGCGCTCGCGGCCCGAAATGGTACTCCCATAAGTTGTTCTCCTAGGTTCGCTGCCCGGCAGAATGTTTTAAAATCGCAGCCAACACGCCAGACCACCCTGCACCGCAGCCTTCAAACATTCACCAGGAGATTCCCGATGACCGTCGCCCGCGTCTCCGCCACGCCCGCCGCCGCCGCGCTGATCGCCAAGTTGCAAGCCGCGCACGGTGCGTTGATGTTCCACCAGTCCGGCGGCTGCTGCGACGGCAGTTCGCCGATGTGCTATCCGCAGGGCGAGTTCAAAACCGGCCAGTCGGATGTGCTGCTGGGCGAAATCGAGGGCTGTCCGTTTTATATGGGCGCCGAGCAATTCGCCTATTGGCGGCACACGCACTTGATAATTGACGCCGTGCCGGGCCGGGGCGGCGGCTTTTCGCTGGAAGCCCCGGAAGGCATGCGCTTTCTAACCCGCTCCAGGCTGTACACCGAGGCCGAAGCCTTGGCACTGGCCGCACACGATTGACCTTAAATATTTCACTGACCCCGCAAAGCGCCCATGTTCAAAGCCCTGCTGATCGACAAGTCCCCCTACGGGACGCAAACCCAACTCGCCGAATTGGACGAGTCCACCCTGCCCACAGGCGATGTCACCGTCGCCGTCGAATATTCCAGCCTGAATTACAAGGACGCTTTAGCGATTACCGGCAAAGCGCCGATTGTGCGTAGCTATCCGATGGTGCCGGGCATCGATCTGGCCGGCGTGGTCGAGGCCAGCGCCCACCCTGACTGGAAACCCGGCGACCGCGTGTTGGCGAATGGCTGGGGCTTGGGCGAGTCGCATTGGGGCGGCATGGCGCAAAAGGCCCGGCTGCGAGGCGACTGGATGCTGGCCTTGCCTGAGGCGTTTTCCAGCCTGCAAGCCATGTCCATCGGCACGGCTGGCTACACCGCGATGCTGTGCGTGATGGCGTTGGAGCGCCACGGCGTCAAGCCCGGCGACGGCGATGTGTTGGTGACGGGGGCGAAAGGCGGCGTCGGCGGCGTCGCGGTGATGCTGCTGGCGCAGTTGGGTTATTCCGTGGTGGTTTCGACCGGGCGCATGAACGAGCCGGAATATCTGCGGGAGTTGGGCGCGGTGCGGACGATAGACCGCAGCGAACTGTCCCAGCCGGGGCGGCCTTTGGGCAAGGAGCGCTGGGCGGCGGCCATCGACAGCTTGGGCAGCCAGACTTTGGCGAATGTCTGCGCGGGGCTGAAATACCGGGGCGTGGTGGCGTCCTGCGGCCGCGCCCAAGGCACGGATTTTCCGGCGACAGTGCTGCCGTTCATCCTGCGCGGCATCACCCTCGCCGGCGTGGACAGCGTCCACACGCCGATGGCCGAACGCCGCGAAGCCTGGCGGCGGCTGGCGCAAATGGTCGATTTCGACAAGCTGCAAACCATCGCCCATGTGATTGGCTTGACCGAGACCAAGCTGAAGGCGGATGAACTGTTGTCCGGCTGGGTTCGGGGGCGGTTGGTGGTGGATGTGAACCGTTAGCCATTGAAATGCAGAAAACCGTTGACATGGTAATGCAACTGCATTACCATACGCTACATGAAAACGCTGCATGATTGTGAATCCACGCTAACTGACCGCTACCAAACTACGGTGCCGGAACTTGTGCGCCGCGCACTAAAACTCGGCAAACGCGACAAAATCCACTACGCCATCCAGCCTGATGCCAGTGTGCTAATCACACGCGCCGAAGCATCCGTCGAATTGGACGATCCAGTGCTAGGGCAGTTTCTCGATTTCTTGGAGAAGGACATCACCATGCACCCTGAGAATGTGCAAGCCTTAGACGCCAAATGGATGGAACGTGTGAGGGCTTTAATCGGCCATGTGGAAATTGACCTTGATACCCCGCTATCGGAGGATGACGAATGACCTGACCGCTTTACCATATTTCCTAATTCATTGAAAAAACATCTAAGAAAACCGCCCCTGCGTGTTGGGCTGATTGAATGGCAAACAAGCATGGGGCTTAATGAATGGTATTAAGCTAATGTCCCTATCAGTTCTAGTTATTAATGGCTGGACGATCTTCGTCCATCCTCTTTTTCTCGACCAATTCGAAGCCCTGTTTGCTGAAGTGTTGGCGCTGAGCCAAAAAGATCCCGGCGGCTATGTGCGCAAAAACGCCACGAAACGGCTCAGGGCAATTGCCAAACTGGCATTTGAAGTCATCCCGCAGGATCCGGAGCGCCCCGATTATAGGCAAGGGGGAGCGCTAGGCGAAGCACACAAACACTGGTTCCGAGCCAAGTTCTTCCAACAGTATCGATTGTTTTTTCGTTACCACAAAGCCAGCAAAACCATTCTGTATGCGTGGGTGAACGACGCGGACAGCCTTCGGGCGTATGGGAGCGCCAGCGATGCTTACCGCGTGTTCAGCCGTATGCTGGAAAATGGTCACCCGCCCGACGATTGGGCGGTGTTACTGACAGAGGCCCAATCTGCGGCTGCGAACGAGCGGCTTCATCAAGCTGTTGTCGGTTTGTCTCAACTACCCGAAACCTAGGCTTAATCACTGATGTTACGCAGTGGCACGTGCGCTGATCGACGCAGCGCCGGCATTCTTGTCGGCTCTTGACGCATGTCAGAATTTGGCCGGCATACCGACGCTACGACTGCAAAGGCGATGCTGCGTAACGTCGGTTAGTCATTTTTTAAAACCGCGCTGCCGCACCGCCTCAAATAGCAAAACCCCGGTCGCCACCGACACGTTCAGGCTTTCGACCTGCCCTAGCATCGGGATTTTCACCAGAAAATCGCAATATTCCCGCGTCAGCCGGCGCATGCCTTTTTCCTCCGCGCCCATCACCAAAGCCAGCGGCATGTTCAAATCGGTTTGGTAGACGGTTTTTTCCGCCTCGCCGGCCGCGCCGACGACCCAGATGCCGGCGTCTTTCAGCCAGCCCAAGGCGCGGGCGAGGTTGGTGACTTTGTACAACGGCACGGTCTCGGCGGCGCCGGAGGCGACTTTGGCGACGGTCGGGGTGATGCCGACGGCTTGGTCTTTGGTGATGATGACGCCATGCACGCCGGCCGCGTCGGCGCTGCGCAGGCAGGCGCCTAGGTTGTGCGGGTCTTGCACATGATCCAGCACCAGAAAAAACGCTTGGCCTTCCAGCGTCGCCAAGGCTTCGCGCAAATCGGATTCGCCCAGTTCCTCGGCCAGATGCATTTCGACGATGACGCCTTGATGGTTGCGGCCTTCGGCGAGGCGATCCAGTTCCTTGCGGTTCGCCCATTGGATGGCGACGCCGGCCGCCTCCAATTGCTGTTTGACGCGGGACAGCCGGGCGTCGAGGCGGCCTGAGTCCAGCCAGGCGGCGGTGAGTTTGTCGGGGGTGTGTTCGAGGGCGGACTGCGCGGCGTGCAGTCCGACGATGCGGCGGGCCTTGCTCATTTTTTCTTGCTGCGGCGGCGTTTGCGGGGCTTGCCGGTGGCTTCCGGGGCTGTGGGTTTGGCTTCGGGCGCGGCGGCGGCGGATTTCTTTTTGCCCGCCCCGGCTTTTTTCGGCCCGGCGACCAGTTCAAAGTCCATTTTGCGCTCGTCCAGATCGACGCGGGCGACGATCACCCGCACGGCGTCGCCGAGCCGGTAGACCACGCCGCTGCGCTCGCCCTGCAAGCGGTGGCCGATAGGGTCGTAGTGGAAATAATCGCGGTCGAGGTTGGAGATATGCACCAGCCCTTCGACGAAGATTTCTTTCAGTTCGACAAAGAAGCCAAACGAGGTGACGGCGGAAATCACTCCGGCAAATTCCTCGCCCAGCCGCGACTGCATGAACTCGCATTTCAACCACGACACCAC
>JBJSYU010000035.1:0-8898 GCA_046089945.1 Candidatus Methylumidiphilus sp. | reverse complement strand
GCCGCCCGCCATGAAGCTGGTCATCGTCAGCGGGCTGTCCGGCTCGGGCAAAAGCATCGCCCTGGAAACCCTGGAAGATTGCGGCTTTTACTGCATCGACAATCTTCCGGTGGCCTTGCTCGACGCCTTTGTCCGTCAGGCGATGATCGCCAACCAAAGCATTTTCCAAAAATCCGCGCTAGGCATCGACGCCCGCAACCAAGGCGAACCCCTGGAGCAGTTTCCCGCCACCTTGGACGCCATCGCCAAGCTGGGCATCGCCATTGAAGTCATCTACCTGCTGGCCGAGCCTGCCACGCTGCTGAAGCGCTTCAGCGAAACCCGCCGCAAACACCCGCTGACCAACCCCAGCCACTCGCTGGCCGAGGCCATCGAACTGGAGCGGCGGCTGCTGGCGCCGGTGGCGAGCGAGGCCGACCTCATCATCGACACCACCTACACCAATGTCCACCAGTTGCGCGAACTGGTCCACAAGCGCGTAGACACCCAGGTCAACCGCATGATGTCCTTGTTTTTCCAGTCCTTCGGCTTCAAGAACGGCATACCGCTGGACACCGACTTCGTCTTCGACGCCCGCTGCCTGCCCAACCCGCACTGGGAGCCAGGCCTAAGGAGCAAGACCGGCAAGGACAAAGAAGTCGCCGACTTCCTGTGGCAAAGCCAGCAAGTGCGCGACTACCTGCGAGATATCAGCCGTCTGCTGGACACTTGGATATCCTGCTTCGACGCGGAAAACCGCAGCTACCTGACCATCTCGGTCGGCTGCACCGGAGGCCACCACCGCTCGGTCTTCCTCGTCGAGCAACTCGCCGCGCATTTCCGCGACAGCTCCTACAATATTCTCGTCCGCCACCGCGAATTGTCTTACCACCCCTCCGGGAGCCTGCCATGATGAATACCGCCATCGCTTTAGCCGCCCTGACCTTGGCCACCGCCCTAGTCGGCTGCGCCGATTACAACCCACGCGGCGGCTATGCGGGAGCAAGCGGATATCCCGGCCCCGGCGGCTATGGCGGGTATCCGCAAGGCGGGCAATACCCGCCCCCCGGCGCGGGCGGCTACTATGGCCAACCCGACCCGCGCTACCAATACAACCAGCGGCCCGGCGGGTCGGCGGGGACATGGCAACAGCAGCAGGCCATCGAAAACGCGGCGCGGCAGCAGCAGTACAAGGCGCTGGAAAACCAGGCGGCGATGGAAGCCAAAATGCGCGAGGCGCAGGCGCAGCAGGCCAAAGCCGCCGCCTTGCAGCAATACAACGAGGCGAAGCAGCGCGCCGACTGGGAAGTGAAAAAGCAACAGGCGGAATACCAGCAAAAGCAGGCGGAAATGCAAATGCAGTACCAGCAAAAACAGGCCGAGATGCAAATGCAGTACAAGAAAGCGAAGGAGGAAGAGGAAGCCAAACGCAAGCGCGCTGAACAACTCAAACTGCCACCGCCGCAATGACCATCGCCGTCCGCCGCGCTCAGCTTCCATGCGTCCACCAACATCGGTTGCCAAAGCCACCGCAGACCGGCAGCGGCGCGCCGGTCATGCATTGGAGCAAACTGCTAGACGCTTGATCCGTCTGTGGCGTAAGGGGTATTAAGGTAGTTTCACCGGCTTGGTGAACACCAAATCCTGATCCTTCACAATACTGTGGCAAGACACGCATTCCTGCGCGAAATCAGGCTTGTCGGTGGGCTTTAATTCCGTGCCTATCCAACGCCCCCAGCCCCAGCCCCCGGTCGCGGCATACTTCACATCGTCCTTAATCATAAAATCGGCGCGGGTAAAGTCGCCCGGTATCGTCGCGGCCGGAAACTTATCGGACGGCTTATGCTTCCAGCCCAGTTTAGCTAGAATCGTGCCATTCGGCCACGGGTTAGTTTTGCCAGTTCGAGCGGCTTCAATAGCCACGTTGTTGCCGAGTATCGCCCGCAGGGTTTGATCGTCGGCGCGCTGGGAAACACCAATCAGCCGGAAATCCTTATAGCCTTCAGGGATACCGATGCCATTGGAGCCGACGGCCACTTTCGCCTCCTCGGCCTGCGACAGCGGGGCCGCCAACAGCACGGCCAGAAACAACACAGATTTATTCATGGGATATGCCTCATGGGTGGATGGATGGTGCGGGATTTAGGCCGGTTTAAGGAAGCGCCAAATAAGTCCCCTCTCACCGTGTAGAGAGGGTTAGGACAAGGGGGCAAAGGCTTAATCAGCGCTTCCTTAAGAACCGAGCCTGCCGCTATAGTACATGTTTTAGGACGCAGCACAATAGCGGTTTTTAGTTCGGCGCAGGCGCTGCCCTGCCGGGTTCTGGCAAAGTATTCAAACTGCCGTCAAATTTTGGCAAGCCCGCATTTTCACGGCTATCAAACCAGCGGTTGCCGTCCTGCGTAACGCCGTCTTCGCCGATGCCCGTCAGGCCGACAAACACATTGTCGCGGACGACCAAAGGCCCCAAATGCTGGCCCCGGATAAGCACTTTATGCCAGCGTTTCGCATCGTCAAAAAGCACCCAATTGCGCTCCATCAACAACGCATGGCCGGTCGGAACCAGCCGCTTCGGCTCCAACGCAATGGCGATGATATCATTATTGTCCGATTCCGCCCCCTGCTGGATGACATTGCCGCGCAACACAATATCACCGCCGCCATAGGCATCTATCGCCCGTGAATTATGTCCGTTCAGCGCGGCAATGACACTGTCCTCCACCAACAGCCGCTTATACCCGGATTTGAGTGTATGCCCCAGGTTGGTCGCGGAAAGCAATTTGCAGCGGCGGATAACCGCCTCGTTGCCGTCGGACAAATACAACAGATGGGAATAACTGGCATTCGGGGCTGTCCTCTCAAAAACCGAATCCTCAATCAGCAAGCGCCCGGCATCCCCGCCTAAAACAGCCATTTGGCTGTCGTGGCAATACACATTGCGGATCACCAAATCGCGTGTCCCCGGATCGATACGAATACACGCGCCATTGCCGTCGCCGGTCTTGACGCCAGAGATTTCAAACCCGTCAATCAGAATATTTGGGGCCATCGTGACGAACGGCGCTTTCCCCCAACATATCCCCCCGGCAAAATGCGGGCGTCCGCCGTTGGCGTCGCGCTGCCCCAGCAAACGCAGCGGCTTATTGATGACCGCGCAAGTGCCGTTGACTTCGGCGGCGACCGACACCGTGCCGCCGCTAGGCGCCGCGTCCACTGCCTTTTGCAAATCCTGGAAATCGCAGCCTGAATTGCACACCGTGACAGTACCGGACACTTTGGCGGCGGCTGGCGGGGCTGGGGCGGGCGGCGGCGTATCGGCTGGCGGCTTCGGGGCGGGCGGTGGCTCGGCAGGCTTACTCTGCAAGCCCCGCAACGCCTCCGCCATCTGCGCCAGCCGCGCATCCTGTTGCGCCAAAGCTTGCCGTAGCTCCTCGCGCAACAGCCGGATTTCCTCCGCCACGGCCGCGTTGTCCTTAGGCTTGTCGGCCCGCCGCGCCTTGTCCGTAGTCCCCGCCTCCTGCGGCCAAGCCAACGGCGCACAGGCCAAAGGTGCGCAAAAAGCCAACAGCAGGAAGCCGGCCATTGCCCGCAAACCTTTCAAATTGCAGTATTGTGTTGTCATGCAATCACCTCGATTACTCTATGCCGCAGGTTTAATTGATCGCGGCCTCCAAGCGCAAGTCCGGTCAAATCAAGACCTGCGCCTTCTGACCGCCAACTCATGCCCGGAATACGCATCAAGCTCTGCCAAACCCAATATCTCACAGCGCCCGCCCGCCGCCGTATAGTCCTGCCGAAACTGCTCGACAAACTCCATCACCGTATGGTCGATCAAATACGCATCCGACACATCAAACACCACATGCTGGCCGTCCGGCAACTGCGCAACAGCGGTTTTCAAACTGATGAAATTGGAGAATATCGCCGATCCGCTGATCCGATAAACCCAAGTGTCGGCACCTTGCCGCTCCAGCCGATACGCAATCCGCAGCATATTCGACAACGACACGCCGCGACCCCAGTGCAGCAACACCTTCGTGGCAATGCCCAGCAACACGCCCGCCAATAGGTTCAGCGCCAATGCCCCGACTATCGTCACCAAAAATATCGCCAACTGCGCCTTGCCAATAATCAGCCGCTCGGCGAAGGTCTTCGGCGAGGCCAGCCGGTAGCCGGTATACACCAGCAGCGCCGCCAGCGAGGCCAAGGGTATCCGATCAATGACATGCGGAAACACCACGACAAACAGCAACAAAAATAACCCATGGAAAAAGTTCGACCATCCGGTTTTCGCGCCGCTGTCAATATTCGCCGCACTGCGCACAATCTCCACAATCATCGGCAAGCCGCCGACCATGCCCGCCAACGCATTGCCAATGCCCACCGCCCGCAAATCGCGGTTTAAGTCGGAATAGCGCTTATACGGGTCAAGTTTGTCCACCGCCGCCGCGACCAGCAAGGTCTCCAAACTGCCAATCACGGTAATCGCCAACACGCTTTCCCAAAACGCCAAGGTGCCAGCTTTGCCAAAATCAGGATACACGATGCTTGCCCATAAGGTGTCGGGAATGTCCACCAAAAACGTCGGGCCGAACACCACATCCTTAGGCGGCATGAAATCCTGGCCGGGTTGCAAATGCGCAATATGGAACACCTCGCCCAGTAACATACCCACGCCAATCACGATAATCGGCGCGGGGATTTTCTTTATGCAAGGCTGCGTGACCTGCGGCCAAGCCAACAACACCGCCAAACCCGCCAAGCCGATAAAGCCGATTTCCGGCACAAAATACGCCAAGCCACGGGGAATCTCCGCAATGCCCGCCAGCACCGCGCCATCGTAGGGCTTAATTCCCGCCATCACCGGTATCTGCTTCGCCATGATAATGATGCCTATCGCCGCCAACAGACCATGGATCACCGTGGACGGAAAATACGCCGACAGCCGCCCGGCTTGGAAAAAGCCTAAGCCCAATTGCAGCAGCCCGGACACCACAATCGCCGCCAGCGCATAGCGATACCCGGCCCACGCATCGCCCGCGCCCAAGGACTGCACGGCATTAAACACCACGACAATCAAACCCGCCGCCGGGCCGGTGATGGCGATATGTGCGCCATTGATGCGCGACACCAACAGCCCGCCGATAATGGCGGTGATAATCCCCGCCATCGCCGGGAAACCAGAGGCGACGGCGACGCCCAAACACAGCGGCAACGCAATCAAAAACACCAAAAAACCGGCAGGCAAATCGCTGCGCCAGTTCTGATAAAGCCCGGCCAAGCCGGTTTTAGGATGGATCGACAGATTTTTCATAAACGTCCTTCAAAGCATGCGAGGGAAACCGCCCAGCGCCAAACGGTCTGGCATGATACGCCGATTTTGCCGACAGATGGAAGAACCGCGCACCGGGCCGCAACCGCTGCCACACGCCAGCCAACCCGCAACAAGCGCCATCTAGGCTTGCATTTTCCCGGTAGCCATGCCAGATTGGCAACAAAGTCGCCATGCTGGCCGAGAAAGCGGCGGCGCGACTGACAGCCAACAGGCCATCGTTTATCGCCCTGCGCACTGTGCGCCGACGCAAAACATGAAGTCTTAGACATTGAGAGGCGCTATTATGACCGTCACCGAAAAGTTGCACGAAGAGATCAAGCAGCTCCCAGAGCCGTTGCTGAATGAAGTATTGGATTTTGTGCGTTTCATTCGCTTGCATCAGGACAATTTGCCAACTTATGAAAAACCGAAAAAGTCAGGCAAGGACTTATATCTGCACATGACAGAAACCGGCTTGATAGACAGCTTAGACGCTGAGGAAAATTTGTCGGAGTGTTACAAACAACATCTGTGGAAGTAACAATGATAATAGCTGACACAGGCTTTTGGCTGGCTTTGTTAAACCGCCGTGACCGCTGGAACAGCCGCGCCAAAGAAGCCATGAGCGAATTGCAAGAGCCACTTATCACGACCTTGCCGGTTATAACTGAAACCACCTACTTGCTGTCGCAACGGACTAACGTGGAAAAGGCTATCCAGTTTTTAGAAGACGCCCATAGTGGCTGGTTTGATGTTTTTGTGTTGCAGCAGGCGCATTTTGGTAATTTGGTAAAATGGCGGTGTTGATGCGCCGCTATGCTGATCTGCCCATGGATTTTGCTGATGCCTCGCTGGTGATACTGGCGGAAGAATTGGGCCATGGCCGCATACTCAGCACCGACCAGAGGGATTTTCAGGCATATCGTTGGAAAAACCATCATCCTTTTGTCAATCTGCTGATGTAACAGAATTAGTCCGCAAAATATGGGCTATCAAAACCTTAGCAAAGTCCCTGCACTTTCGACACAAAGCAACACAACGCCTGTAACATCCACCCACACTTTGCACGGCGCACATCAAAAACCCATCAATACCGATAAGTAAACACCATGCGGTAATTGCGCCCGTTCTGTGGGATGGTGCGCATGCGGTATTCTTCGCCGGCCACGCTGGCGTAGTCTTCGGCGAACAGGTTGTAGACGCTGCCGGATATTTCCAGGCCCGACGCCATGCCTTGGAAGAGTTTCTCGCCGCTGGTCAGGGTCAGGTTCAGCAGCGGGAAGCCGGGGGTATTGCCGCCTTGCAGGGTTTTGCGCGAGCTGGTGTATTGGCCGTCGAGGCCGAGCCGGAACCATTCCTTGTAGATCGGCAGGGAGAGGTTGAGTTTGGCGAGGCTGACTGGGGAGTTGTCGAGTATCTTGCCGTTGAAATCACTGACGGCGTTGACCCAGGCATAACTGGTGCGCAGGCGGATGCCGTTGTCGAAGCGTTGTTCCAGTTCGGCTTCCGCGCCCCAGGCTTTGTTGGTGCCGCTGTTTTGGAATACTTGCAGGCCGTCGATGGGGTCGGTCAGTTGCCGGATGAAGTCGTCGATTTGGTAATGGAAGCTGGTGGCGGTCAGGCGGATGCCGGGGGTGGGCTGGTATTCGATGATGGCTTCGTAGCTTTTGATGGTTTCCGGGCGCAACGCCGGATTGGCTTTGTAGATAGTGTCTTGGTAATACAGTTCATTCATATTGGGGGCGCGGAACGCGCTGCCGTAGAGCAGTTTGAACGCGGTGTTGTCCCAAGGTTTGTAGATCAGCGCGACGCGGGGGTTTAGCGTGTCGCCGACGTTGCTGAAATCATCATAGCGCAGGCCAGCGTTGAGGATTAAGTCGTCGCGCAGGCTGAATTCGTCTTGCAGGTAAATGCCGTAGCGGTAGCTGGATTTGTGGAAGCCGGATTGGGGGCCGGGCGGGAGTATGTCGGCTGCTTCGGCTTGTTGATGATAATTGTCCTGATATTCGCCGCCGAAGACGATTTTGTGGCTGTCGAAATGGGTGCTGACGAATTTCAGTTCGCTGCCCCACCAGTAGCCATGTGCCTGTTCCAGGTTTTGCGTCAGCGGCGCCGGGGTGTCGTAGACATAATGGCCGTCAAAATCATAGCGGCCATGGAACACATGGCCGGCCAGTTCCAGGTGTTCGGCAATTTGGTCGAGATAACGCAGGTCGAAAAAAGTTTGTTGATCGACGAAGTGAGTGCCGGGATTGTTGAACACGGTGTCGAACGGCGCGGTGGGTATGCCTTTGTCGCGGCTGGAATAGCCGGCCTCGAAAGTAAACTGCCGCCAAGACAATTTGCCGAACAGCCGGGCGGCGTGGTCGCGGTCGGTGTGCCGGGTGCGCCCGAAATTCGTTTCCGGGGTGTCGAAGGCGGGGAAATACAGCGCCGGGCCGCCGCTGTCGAAATGGGTGGCGGACAGCAGCAGATCCGCGCCGCTGTCGAAATGGCGGCCTAGCGTGATGCGTTCTTGGTCGGTGTTGTAGCTGGCGAAGCGACCGGAGGCTTCGAGGCCATGGCCTTTGAGGTCTTTGCCGGTTTTGGTGATGACGTTGATGACGCCGAAGAAGGCGTTGTTGCCGTAGATGGCCGAGCCGGAGCCGGGGACGAATTCGACGCGCTCGATCAAGTCCACGTCCACCGGGAATTCCGTCCCCAACGGCGCTTGGTCGTAGACGTTGTCGTTGAGCCGGTAGCCGTCAAGCAGCACCAACACGCGGGTGTTGAGGTCGCCGGGGACGCTGAAGCCGCGCACACCGGCGTAGTTATAGGTGCGGTCGTAGCTGGTATAGACGCCGCGCACGCTTTCCAGGATGGAGGCCAGCGTGCGGTAGCCGTAGTCTCTAATGTCTTGCGCGGTGATGACGGTGACGGCGGCCGGGGCGTCGGATTTTTTTTGGCTGAATTTGGAGGCGCTGTAGATTTCCAGGTTGAGCAGGTTTTCCAGCGGCAGTTCGCTGAGGTCGGCGGCGGGCGGGTTTTCCTGGGCCTGCGATGGGGCGGACAGCAGGCTCAGCCCCAAAGCCAGTCCGCACAGCGGGGGAAGACGGGCGCGGTCAATGTTTGCCATGCCGATCCCCCAGCCCATCGGCCATGCCCCGGGCATGGAACGTCGGTCGGCCGGGAGGCAATGGCTGCGGCGCGTCAGGGTCGCGCCGACCGGGCGGCAACCAGCGTTGCAGGATGGCCTGCAACTGGTGCAGCGAGAACGGCTTGGCCAGATAGTCGTCCATGCCGGCGGCTAGGCATTTTTCGCGGTCGCCGGCGACATTGTTGGCGGTCAGGGCGACTATCGGCGTGGGCCGGGCGCCGTCCGCCTGTCTGGCGCGGATGGCGGCGGTGGCCTCGTAGCCGTCCATCTGCGGCATCATGCAGTCCATCAGGATCAGGTCGAAGCTGTCGCGGACGAACACCTCGACGGCTTCCACGCCATTGCCGGCCACTTTGACTTCGCAGCCTAGGCGTTCCAGCAGGCCGACGGCGACTTTTTGGTTGATGAGGTTGTCTTCGGCGACCAGAATTTTGCCCTTCCGGCTGGCGGCGGACAGGCCCAGCGCCGC
>JBJSYU010000034.1:0-13652 GCA_046089945.1 Candidatus Methylumidiphilus sp. | reverse complement strand
CTTAAAATCCCTCGCCTTCACCGGCGTGCCGGTTCGACTCCGGCCCGAGGCACCATAAAAAACCAAAGGCTTATCTATTGTAGATAAGCCTTTTTTCTTTGTCTTGTATTTTGCGCGGGACTGCCCGCCGGTGCTGGGTGCCGTCGGGCGGGGCAGCGGCCAAATCCGCCTCACGCAGGACACATTCCAGCCGAAGGTCGAGGCTAAGAAGAACGAGGTCACCACACACACCGGCGAGTTGCCCGCATACAAGCCGGATATCCGCCGCAACCTGGCGCGCGGCCACGGGACGGTGCGCCATTCGGCGCACAAGTACGCCCACGACGACGGCATCCGCGAAACCCATTTGCAACACCTAGGTGGCATCTGGACGGGTCCGCGTAAGCCCGATCCGCAGCGTCCACAAGCGCTACCTAGCCCAGTACGCAGCCATGCCCGAATGGGCGCACAACCTCAAGCGCGTAAACAACCACTTCCTGCGAGTCCTCATGATTCCTCGCTCCATTTATTTACCTAAAGCTTTACTCCATAAACGATTATATATTCTTCATCTATGTAAATACCTCCTGTATCATCACTGTTTGATGCTTTAAGTTGGTTTTTAATGTTTTCAATGCCCGCTATCAACTCCAAATCATTGTAAAGAGCCTGACTTTGATCCCGCTTGGCATTCTCTAGTAAAGCCGTCAACGTGTCCAGCTCATGGAAGGCATCCATATCTTTACTATCCATTTCAAATAGGCTTTTATTGTGCTGGATCGCACTACAACGGTTGAATATTGTATTTATGATAGAGTCTAGTTTCTCGGTGACAGGCAAAGCAGAAATATACCTATAACAAGCGGATAGCTGATGAATTTTGATTTTAATAGCCTGCTTCAGTAGATTTGCAAAAGCAAGCAGATCGTGCTTTTTATCGGCTACGCTGATTCTTCGCTGCACCAGCCATTGGATAAGCTCACAAGCGGCATTGTCTACTTGCTTTAACTTTTTGTTGGTGAAGGATGAGAAGGAATATGTATTAATTCCCTGCATCGAGTCTAATATCCACAACAATGAATATTCATGGAAGTGTATGGTGTTCCAAAACCCTTCACTTTCGCTGTTGCTCCAATTTTCATTAGGGGGTTTATAATCTTTACTCAAAGCTTCTCGCGGCTTTGAGAATGGATTTGTAAATTTTTGGTGCAGTTTTATGAAGGCTTTATTGCCTAAATCACTTTCATTCAAAGCAATTGATAAAGGTGCTTCTGTTTTATAAGATGCTTCTTTAGCTTCTTGAGCCATCCATAGAAGAGCGGCATTAGATAACCAGGATTCCTCCTCGCTATACCCACCGCCGACATCGCTATGTGCGCCTGGAAACCAAACCTGTTTTAATGTCTGATTCTCTTCTGTGTTAGATGGTTTTCGTGACCGCCATTTAGGATCATTCCAGTGTGGTGTCTTAGTCCACAACGTGGGTTCAAAAGTTTTTCTACGCTCATGCAAGGCCAGCGCATGTCTGGCATGAGTGACATTCCTAGGAAGGTTAGTATCATGAAAACGCACAGCCCATTCAGTAAGAATTCTCAAGCCTGCAATGGGAATGCCAAGGATGCCTACCGTGTCCCACACGCCAATGAAATAAATTGGCAAAAGAAATTCTCTATTGGATTCGGCATTATCTAAAAGGTCAAATCCTAGGTTTTTCTCATGTTGAGGGTATTTCTTTTTTAATTCTTCAATAAGCTTTTTTTGTTTTGCTTTATTCCGCTCAGAATAGGCATCAAAGGCTTCTTTAACAACGGTGCTGCCCTCCTCTTCTACAGCATCTTTCAGAAAGAGTCCAACCTGATCGATAAAGCCAGATAATGATCTAGCGGCATAGGCCCCACGGCTGAAACCAAACAAATATATGTGGTCTCCATCCAAATAGTTTTTAACTAGAAATTTATACCCTTCTTGGATTTTTTCAGAAATTCCTCGCCCACAACCTCCGCCAAAAATTTTGTCAGATTTTACGTCCAACAAATCTATGCCTAGTCCTGGGATGTATCTTTTGAAGTCACTTGAAAGTTCAGTGGCATCAAATAGTTTCTTTACATTAGTTTTGGCTTTTCCAATCTCTCCTCCTTCCCATGTCCCATCATAAAATAGCGCGATATTCTTATGTTGATTTGGCATGTTCTAGGTGACTCGCAATAAAAAGTGGAATTCGCCGAAAACTTGCATACACAGCAGTTCTCAGCCTAAATTTTCTCAACTACTTGAAAGTGAGGCAATACAAAATTTATTAGACCAACCGGTGAGCAGCATAATCCCTTATAAATCAATAGACCGGGAATTGCTGTTGCATACACGACCATTGCCTTCCGCACGGGGTCGCAGGCCAGCGGCACCAGCCGGGCCTCCTGCGCCCCCGCCCCGTTTGCGGTCTTCGGCTGGACAGGACGGCGTCCGCCCCTGTCGCCCATTGTAGCGACATCCCGGCCAACATGAAACGCCTATTGCCGCCTATCAGACAACCCAAAACCCACCGTGGATTTAACCAGATAGGACGGGCGGGCTTTGATCTCCTCGTAAATCTTGGCGATATACTCGCCGATAATCCCCAAACTAATCATGATGAAACTGCCAATCAACAGCAGCGTGATGATAATGGTGGCGAAGCCTGACACCGCTTGGCCTTGGTGCCAAGACCATAGCGCTTCGCTGGCGACGCCGAAGCCTAAAATCAAAGTCAGCACGCCCAATATAGTGACAATGCGCAAGGGCATGCTGGTGAATGAGGTGAGCGCGGTGATGGACAATTCCACCAGCGACCAGAGCGACCATTTGCTTTCGTCCTCCAGCCGCGTGGATACGTCAAACTCGATATATGCCTCGCTAAACCCGATCCAACTCGACAGCCCGCGAAAGAAGCGCTCGCGCTCCGGCATTTGGTATATCAGTATGTCCACGATTTTACGATCCAGCACTTTATAGTCTGAGGAGTTGTGGATATTGATGCCGCCCATGCGCGAAATCAGTTGGTTGGCCGCCCAGGCGGACAGGCGTTTAGGCAGGCTGTCGGTGTCGCGGCTGCGTTTGACGGCATGGACAATTTTGCTGCCGGCCCGCCAGTGTTCGAGCATTTCAGGCAGCAATTGCGGCGGATGTTGCAGATCCGCGTCGATGACCGCAACCGCCCTGCCCTGCGCATATTTCAGCCCGGCCAATACCGCCGCCTCTTTGCCGAAATTGCGGCTGAAGGAAACGGCTTTGACGCGGGCATCGGTGGCGGCGTGGCGGCATACCCGTTCATAGGTGGCATCGCGGCTGCCGTCATCGATGACGATGATTTCCCAATCCGGCGAGCAGCCGTCAAGTATCGCGGTCAGTGTCGATAGGGTGCGCTCCATGCCTTCGCCTTCGTTGTAGGCGGGTATGACGACGCTGAGTTCGGGGGGGGGCGTGGTGTTCATGAAGGGTTTACCGGCAATCCTCGATAATTCAACAGCGCTATGCCATGCGCGGCATATAACTCGCGCAGGCTGGGGCTGGTCAATAGCGCCAATTCGCTTTCCCAATCGTGGTAGGCCAACAGCCGCGTGTCATTGATTTCGGCGGAATCGAAAAGGCCGGGGTGGCACATCAACTCATAGGTGGTGCCCGGCTTGAGTCGGGCAAACAGGTTTTGCAGATACTCCAGCCGCAGTTTGCCACTGCCCGCCAAACCGATGAACACCGGCGCGTCGGCCTGTGATTGCGGATGGTTGGCGACGGCCATCGCCGACAGCAGCCCATTGCGCAAGACGGCGGAAAACCCCCAGGGCGGCAGCCATTCCGGGCGGGTTTCGCGCACCTGCGCCATGCCGTATTCCTTCGCCAGCGCTAAGGCCACGGGGAATAGCCGGGGCAGCATGTGGATATGTTCGTGGGAGTTGAGAAAGCGCAGCGGCAGGCCGTAGTGCAAAACCGCTTCGATTTGCGCCCGCCATTCTCCGTACACTGTCGCCACGTCGATACTGCCGACCATAATGCGCCCGGCCATCGCAAACACGCTGGGAAACTGCCCGTCTGGGAGTTTCGCGGCCATGGCGGGCGTCAAGGGCAGACGCGAAGTCAGGTTGAGGTGTACGCCAATATCGAGATTGGGACATTCTCCCAAGCTAGGGATTTGGCTGTCCAAGCTGGGGCTATTGGCCAACACGCCGGTGGCGCTAATCGCCCCGGCGCGGGCGGCGGCGGCGATGCCCCGGCTGACGCAAGGATAATACCCGTAGTCGTCGGCGTTGACGATCAAGTGGATGGCGGCAGAATCCGCCTTGTCGTCAAACCCGGCCGTCATTTTGCCGCCCCTTGTCCATTGCGCCGCAACAGCATGAAGCCATTGTGTATGCCGACGACTTCCAGGCGGTCTCTGATGGCGTCGGGCATGTCCGGCCAATGCCGTTGCGGGCAGACGTAATAGTCACGGCCTGGGCTTTCCACGATGTTTTGGAAGTCTTCGATGTTCGACAATTCTTCGGATTTGCCACGGGTATAAAACTGCGCCGAAAAGGGATTTTCACGCAGATAGCGCAGCTTTTCGCTGTCGTTTTGGCGGGCTTGGTAATACTGCCGCACCAAGTCTTTTTGGGTGCGGACAAACTTTAACGGATGGAACTGCCAAACCACGACGAGGCATAGAAAACCCACCGGCACTAGCAGTCCCAGTACGGCGGCGGGCTTGCCGCAGCCAAACCAGCCCAGCCGGCCGTCGCGCCGCCATTCCGCCAGCAACAGGGCGCAGCCCGGCAGGCCGGGCAGCACATAAGTCCAGATGGCATTCGCCGAGACGCTGAAAAACAGCAGCGGCGACAGCATCCACAGCACGCAATAGCCGCGCCAGCCGTCGGCGGAGGCCAGCAGTTCGCGGGCCTGCCGCCGCCACACGGCGACGCCGACCACCGCGACGAACAACAAAGACCACGGCGCCGCCGCCAGCAGCCAGTACAGCCAGACGATGCCGCGCGCATGGGCGTGGCCGCTGCCGTACAGATCGCCTTGCCAGCCGGGTTCGGTGAAGCGTTTCCAGTGTTCGCCGACCAAGAAATATTCCAAGAAACCGGGGGTGCGCGCTTCGGCCAGCAGATACCAAGGCACGCTCAGCGCCAGCATCAATAAAGTGCCGCGAATCCACGGCAGGCTTTGCCAGACTTGGCCCCAGGCGTTGCGGCTCAAGACCCACAGGCCAATCGGCAGGCCGCACAGGATCAGCGCTATCGGCCCTTTCGACATGAGGCCAATCGCCAATCCAATAAAAAACAGCCAGCCGTAAGCGGGCTTGTCGCCGTGCAGGGCCAGCCAAAACGCCGCCATGCTGAGGGTCACGCCCAGCGCCAAGCATTGATCCATGGCGACGCTGCCGGACATCACGAAAAACAACACAATGCCGGCCAGCATGGCCGGGGCGGCGAAACGCTGCCCGGTGCTTTCCCGCGACGCGGCAAGGTGGTGGACTAGCCAAACGCTGCCTGCGGACAGCAGCAGCGCGGACAGGCGCGCGGCGAACTCGTTGACGCCGAACACCGCCAAGCTCGTGGCGTTCAGCCAGACGGCCAAGGGCGGCTTGCCCCAGAACCAGACGCCGTAGTCGATTTGCGGCGTGACCCAGTTGCCGGTTTCGAGCATCTTACGGGCCATTTCCGCATAGCGGCTTTCCGAGGGATCGACCAGCGGATAGACGCCCAAGCTCAGCAGGCGGATCAGCAACACTAGCGCGAGGATCGCCGAGAGTTGGCAGCAGCCTGCGAATGCGGTGGCCAGCGCGGCGCCATTGTCTTCGTGGAATGTCCACCAGCGGTTGCCGATGAAATTCCACAGCAGCACCACGCCGGTCGCCAGCACTTGCGCCAGCAGGTAATACAGCCCTAAGCGCTGGATCAGCAAGGCCATCAGCAACAGGTTCAGCCCCAAGCCCAGCCCGGCGATAAAGGCAAATTTGGGGAAGGCGCGCCAATGCGGCTGGCCGCTGTTGAAGGTCAGGCCGTAGTTCAGCAGGTAGTTGATGAGCAAGCCGGTCAACGCGCCCCAGCCGGACGCCGCGACCGCGCCGACGCCGACCTGTTCGACCAAGCCGAACAACACGGCGTAATGCCCGGCGGTTCCCGCCAAGCCGACGAGGGCAAACAGGCCAAACTGTTTGCTGATGCCTTTCCAGGCTAAAGAAGTGTCTTGCAGGGCGTTCATCCGGGTGTGGTGTTGTGTTTGGGGATTTAATGGGCGCTGATTAAGTTTTGCTCCCTCCCCCTCGCTGGGAAAGGATTGGGGTGAGGGTTTTAAAATCCAATGGTTTGCCCCTCACCCTCTCCCCACGGGGCGAGGGGATTTTTATGGCGCTGCCTGAATGCGGCGCTGGGCCAACACCATCAAGCAGCCCCAAACCGCCAAGCTCCCCCAGCAGAGGAAACGGTACAGGTGCATGTCCTTGTCCAAGTTGCTCCATAAGGTCGCCACAAAAAACAGCAGCAACGCCGCATAAGCCAGCCGCCGCGCCAGCCGGTCGGCGTCACCTAGGGCGATGGGCGTCAACACCGCCAAGGGCAGCAGCATCAAGCCGAAATAATGCGATTCGGAGATCGGCGGAATTAGCAGATTCCACACCAAAAAGGCCGACGCCACCAGCAATTGGCTGGCGGCGTCGGCCTTGCTGGCCTGCCAGAGCATCCAAGCCAGCATGGCGAGGGCCAGGCCGGCCCACACCGGCTTGACCAGGGGCGGCGGTGTGTGGAAAGTCAGCAGCAGGGATTCCAAGGACTGGTTGCGCGGCTTTTTGGCGTCCAATAATTGCGCATAGAGCTTGTTGGCGTCTGGCGCTTGCTGTTGCTGCACGGACAAGGCCGGCCCGGCGACCAACTGCCCCCATTCGGCCCAATAGTCCAGATTCTTCTGCCAGCCAAACACCAGCCCCGGCAGCAGCAACGCGCCCAGCAGCAGGCTTAAAAAGAAGCTCACGGTGAAGCGCCATTGGCGGCGCCAGACAAAATACGCCAATAGCGCAAGGGGGAAGGCTTTAATCAGCGTCGCCGCCGCCAAGCTGGCGCCGCCCAGCGCGGGACGGCCGCGTTGCCAAAAATACACGGCGGCGATGACCAAGCCGACCATGAATTCCGAGGCTTGGCAGCGCATCAGCCCCGACGCCAGCCAAGGCGAAGCCAGGAACACCGGCACTTCGCACAATAGCCAGCCATCGGTGCTGGCGCTTAAAGCGGGGTTCGCCTCGCGGGCCAGACGCACCGCCCACAACGCCGACCACACCACCGCCAGCAGCGAGACGAAGTACCACAGGCCACTGCCCCAGGCCAGCGGCAGTTTGGCGAACACCGGCATGAACACGGCGAACGGCGGCGGATAGACGTAATACCAGCCTCGGCTGTTGTGCGCCTCGTAAATGTTGGCGCCGTCCAGCACGGCTTGGCCGACCGCGCTGTACACCGTGAAATCGGTGCGCTCAATGTCGTTCCATGCCGTGCGGTAAACCGTGCTGTAGCCTAAGCCCAGCAGAAACAACGCCACCAGCGCGAGAAACAGCCCGCGCGGCCAGCCGATGCGGTTTTGCGGGGCGGCGGCTTGCCGGGCGATGCCGCTCGCGGTGGGCAGCGCGTGTTCCTGTGGGAAATTCATTGGGAAATTAACAAGGTGGGCGGCATGGGGCAAAAATTGCGGCATTCTATCCTAAACTCGCATGCCCTGCCTATTGACCGGCCATGGCCTGTGGCACAACGCTGAATTTCCGGGCGGGCGGTTTCCCGTGCAGTCGTAGCGCCGGCATCCTTGCCGACGTTTGATGCCTGTTCAAATTTCGACCGGCAAGGATGCCAGCGCTATCTTTTTCGGCCGGCAAGGATGCCGGCGCTACCTTAAAAAGAGATTCCTTAGCGGCGCTCGTCGTTCGGAATCATCCGCTGCAACGCGCCGAGCGGCGGGGCGGCGGGCAAGTTGTCTGGCGCGTCCAGCAGATGTTGCGCCTGCCGCTGGCGGGCGTCCAAATCGGCGGCGTAACCGGCCATGGCGTCGTCGGCCTGCGCCGCCAGCCGCGCCAAGCCAATGTCGATGCCTTTGCGTAAGCCGCGCAGCGCGGCGCGTTCGGTGGACGGCTTCAATTGCTGATGCAAAAAAAACGGCAACAGCCAGGCGATGGCGACCAGGATCGCGCTGTGCGTGGCGAAATCCACCCCCAGAAAGCCACTGTGGGTTTGGGCGCTCTCGTAGTAGGCGATGAACGCCTGCCAAGACACCCAGCCCATCGCCGCCAACGGCAGCGCCACCGCGCAGAAGCCGGTGAACTTCAAGAAAAAGCGCTGGGCGAAATTGCCCGGCCTTGCCAAGCTGGCGCGCAAGGCCCGCTGCGCCTCGTCCAGCACCAGCTTGCCGGCGTTTGCGGCGATGTCCGCCAACACCGGCTTCAGCGGCGCGACCGGCAGGCGGCGGCTGTCCGCCTCCACCAGCAGCCGATCCAAGGCGTCTTGCAACTGCATCTGCGCCCAATCGTCCCAGAGGATCGACGGCGGCGCGGCCGGGCGGGTTTCGGCCTGCGGCGGGGCTTCCAGCTTGATCGAACGCCGCAGCGGGCTGGCCTCATGGCGCACAAACGCCCGCGCCACCTCGGCCATCGGCCATTCCAAACCCTTGCGCAGCGACGCCAACGCCTCCTCCCAAATCGCAGGCCACTGCGCCCGCAAACCCGCCACTTCGCCGTCGCGGCCTAGGCAGGCCACCGCCCGGCCCACCGCCGCGCGCAGCTCCTCGCGGCGGGACGCCAAGGCGCGGCGCTCTAATTGTTCGATCAAATGGTTGTCGGCCAGCGCTTGAATCGCCGTTTCCAAGGCGTCGAACTCATCGGGCTTGCGGCGGGCCACGTCCTCTCGGCAATCGGTGCGGAACAGCAAAGGCTGCTGGAAGCCGCCCTGCCGCAGCAACTTGGCGAAATCTTCAATCTGCGCCGCCTGCCCGCGATCCCATTGGTTAATCACAAACAGCCAAGCATGTTCGCGCACATGCTCGCGCAGCAGCCGCCAGCCCTTGTCGTCGCGGTAGCGCTCCGGGCTGACCACGTAAATCAGCACATCGATGTGCGGTAGCCAGTCGGCGACCAAATCGCGGTTGCTGGCCTCGGTGCTGTCGATGTCCGGCATGTCGATCCACAGCACTTGGCGGCGCTTTTCGTCGGTGTGGCGGGCGACGCGCACCCGCTCCACCGGAAAGCCGTCCGGCAATTGCCGCAGGTGCAAAGACTCGTGCAGATAGATCGACACCTCCCGCGACGTCGGCCGCTCCACCCCGGCTCTGGCGATGGGCGCACCCGCCAGCCGGTTCAGCAGGCTGCTTTTGCCGACACCCGTGCCGCCGAAAAACGCCGCCACCAACGGCCGGTGCGCCCCCGCCTCAAACAAACTGGCTGGGCTGCGGTTTTCCAGCGCCGACAGCGCCGCGATATCCGCCGCCGCCAGCCAGCCGGCCGCCTGCGCCTCAGCCGCCCAGTGTTTGGCGGCTTGCAGTTGTTGGTCGAAGTTTTCGTTCATGGGATGGTTTGTGGAAAAAGCTATCGCCGCGCTGACCAGGGTGTTCGTATCCAGCACAAAGCGCTTATTTGCTTTCATCAATCATGCGGTTCAGCGCTTCCAAGCTTAATCCATAGGCTAAGGCGCGGGATTCCGCTTGCTGGGCAATCCGGTCGAGTTCCCGCACCGCCTCCTCGCGTGACAGGATTGGCGCGATCAAGCGGGCAAGCTGCGCTGTCAATGCCAATTCGATGGCGTGGCGTTGTTCTGCGTCTAGGACACTTAATGCGCGTTCTGTGGATGGCGTGACTTCGATGCTTAAGCTGGACATGATGACTATATAGCCTCTTAGCAGAATAAGGGCGCATGGATAGTGCGCCTACTGATTCAGGTTTCGTCCAAGGCAAGCTTTGGACTCCGGGCCTCCACCGCTGAGTATCACGGTAAGCCCAACATCTCCTCCACCGCGTCCACCATCCCCGCCGGCACATTGAAGCGGCTGGCTTCGGCGAGGCGTTCGGGCAGGGCGAGCAGCGGCGGGCGCAGGATTTCTTCAAACAGCTTGGCGGTTTCGCGGTATTGGCGCTGTTTCAACTCGGCCTCGGCGCGGTGCAGGAAATGGCCTAGGGCGCTTTCCGCCAGCATACTGGTGACGGAGAGGATGGCCGGGGCGATGATGAAATCCTGCACGCCGATGCCGCCGGTGTTCAAGGCCAGCGCCAGCCCGACGGCGTCGGTGGTGGCGCGGGTGGCGCGCAGGGCGTTCAGCACTCTGGGCTGTTCGCTGAGCTTGTCGTGCAGTTGGTGGGCGGTGCGTTCGATTTCTGGCTGGAACGCCTGCACATGGCGGGCCAGCGCGGCGGCGCGGCGCGGCTCGCCGGTCTTGCGCTCCTCGCGCAGCGCCACACCCAACGCGCGCCAAAAGCCGGTCTGCGCCGGTTCGCCGCCGCTTTTGTCGAGCAGGGCTTGGCCTAGGTGGATGAACAGATGTTCCAAGGTGCGGTTTAGCACGGCGGTTTCTTGGCCCAGGTTTTCCTTGCCGCGCACGGATTGGCCCAGCCGCGCCAATTGCCGGGCCGGCCAGGTCAGCACCTTGCGGGCGGCGACCATGCCGCCGGCCAGTCCGGGGATTTCCAGCAGGGTCAGCAATTCGGCCAGCGCGCGTTGGAAGGTTTCGTAGTGGTGCGGATGGTCGAGGAAGTCGCGGCGGTAGAGGGTCAAGGCTTCGGCGAACGCCTCATCGACCAGCGCCGCCCATTCGGCTTGTGCCGCCAATTCTTGGCGCACCGGGGCCAGCCAATCCGGCCAATGTGTACGCGCCAGTTCTTGCGCCCGCTTCGGCTGGCTGGCGCGATCCACCGCGCCGCAAGCTTCGGCCAGCAGTTGCAGCAGTTTGCCACCCTCCTCCGCCGGCAACGCGCCGTTCAAGTCTTCAACCCAAGGCATCACGCTGATACCCACCGGCCTGTCCCAACGCGCCGCCCGCCATTTCTCGCGCAGCGACAGCACCAGCGTGTCGCCGGAGCCGGCGTCGAGCTTGTTCAGGCACACCACGGTCGGCTGGCCCAATGGCTCCAGCAGGCACAAGGTGTCCCACACCGATTGGTCGGCGTATTTGTCTTTGCTGACCACCAGCAGCAGCACATCGGCCAACGCCGCCGTGCGCAGCACGGCGTTGCGGTAGCCGCCGGCGTCCACCGAGTCGAAATCCGGCGTGTCCCAGACTATCGATGGCGGCAGCGGATGGCGCGGGCTGTTGAGGGTCTCGCCTAGCGCGAAATGGGCGTATTGGCCGACGGGGAGTTCTTCCGGGCGGCAGCGCCGGTAGTCGTGGAAATAGCGCTCCAGCCAATCCCAGTCGGCGGCTGCGGTGTTCAGCGGAAAACCTTGCGGATGCACGGTGTAGCCGGCCAGCGGGCTGACCTGCGCCCGTTCGGCGCCGAGCAGCCGGTTGACCAGCGAGCTTTTGCCGGACTGGGTCGGGCCGATGACGGCGATTTGCAGTGGGTGTTTGGGCTGTTGGCGGTTGACCTTGGCTTTTTCCAGGCAGGCTTCGGCCAGCCGCAGCGAGACAAGGCTGTTTTCCAACTGCCGCGCCTGCGGCCCGCCGCCGACCGCCGCCAACACGCTTTCATGGCGCTGGCGCAGCAGCGCCACGCAGGCGGACAGCGAGGGCTTGATGAGGCCGATGCTGTGGACGATGCCGTTGCGCGGGGCGGTCATGCCCGCCGCCTAGGCCAAAGGTTCACAGCCATTCACGCGCGGCGCCGGGTCTGCAAGCGCAAGGCAAGCGGAATCAGCCCGCCGATGCCCAGCAATGCCAAGGAGGACGGTTCGGGGACGGACTGGCTGACGAAAGCGCCGGTGATGTGGGCGACCGCCGCCGTGTTGCCCAGATATTCCAAGCCGTACATGTCTTCCAAGGTGCGCAGCACGTTCAAATGGTTGATGGTTTGCGCATATTGGCCGGGTATCACCATCGGCCCGACGAAAATCGTCGTGATGTGGTTGCCATGGTTGCCGTCGTCCTCGTCCCAAGTCAGGATGAACAGGCTGTTGTGGGTTTGCGCCCATTGCACATAGCCATTGAGATTTTGCTGTAGCCAAGCGTCGGCGGTGGCGCGGCCACCGTCGTGCATATTGTTTTGCTCGTTCGGCACGACTATCGACACCGTGGGCAGTTGCGTGAAGTCGGTCGGGAACGCGCTGAACGGCTGCGTTTCCGCAGGCAACACGGCGTTGCTGGCGGCGCCTTGCCAGTTCACCCAGGGATTGTGCTTGCGCACATACTGGTTCTGCCCTGGCACGGACGTGTATGTGTTGCCGGTGTAGCCCACCGACGGCAAGGTTTCGGAATAGCCGGTGAAGCTCAAGCCTTGCGCGGCCAAGGCCGAGCGCAAATTGGGGGTGGTGAAAGGCTGCGTCGTAATCGTGTTGTCGCTGACGCCTTGGTCCGAACCGGAGAACAATTGCAGGTAATTGGGCTGGCTTCTGCCGTCGGTGCCGTAAGATTGCGTCATCAACGCGCCCTGCTGGGCCAGCGCGTTGATATAGGGCGGGGCGCCTACAGCGCCGATGATGTTTTCGTAAGCTTTGTTTTCTTCCACGACAATGACCACATGGTCAGGCCGGGGCAATGTGCCGGCGGCGGCCGGGCCGGTGGCGCAGAGCAAAGCCGCTGCCAAGGCATAGCCGCAGACGCGTGGGAGGCGGGATGTTTTCATGGCTGAACCCTTAAAAGAATGCGGAGCGGCTTAGGCGCTTTGCCCTGCTTGGCGCTTGCCCTTTCTGGCCTTGGCCGCGCAGGCCAGCACCGGTCCTAGCATTAGCAGCCATGACGGCGGCAGAGGCACCGTCGCCACTTGCGCAATCTTCACGCTGGCCTGCGCGGAGCTGGTGTCATCGCCTAAGAACAAAAAATTGTTCAGGTTGTAGGGTGTGCCGAATGCCGAGTAATCGCGCAAGGGGCCGGTGAGTATCTGCGCATTGTTGGCCGACAGCGTGTAGTTGCCGCCTTGGAAAGTCAGCAGGTATTCGGTCAGCGCGGTGGTGTTGAACGCCGTTTCTTCGGCGCGGGTGAAGCCGACCGCCTGCGCCCAGACGCTATTCGTCCAAAAACCCAGCTCCACGCCTTGGTGGGCATTATCAAGCAGGATCACGCTAAAGCCGGCGCGGTTGCTGTTGCCGCTGTGCGACTCGGACAGCAGTTGCGTGGTCAGCGACAGGCTAAAGCTGGCGGCGCTGTTGATGGCAGGCAGGAACTGGCTGTAGCCGGAAGACAACGAATCGTTGAATGTGGTGTTGAGAGTCACGCCGCTGGCGGACGGGGTTTCAACCACAAAAGGAAAAATCACCGATGTCCAGCCCTGTTGTCCCGGCGTGGTGCCTAGCGAGCCGTCGTACAGCACCGCGCCCTGCGCATTGGCCGCAGCCAAGCCGCAGGCGGCGGTTAGTAAGGCGTAAACCGTCCGGCGGAGGCGGGTGCTGGTGTTTTGTGAGATTGTTTGCATAAGGCCGTTTCCCCTGAATTTGAATATGAATAACTGATGTTACGCAGCATCGGCTGCGCATTCGTAGCGTCGGCATCCTTGCCGGCGTTTGACGCATGCCCAAATGGCCGGCAAGGATGCCGGCGCTACCCGTCAG
>JBJSYU010000033.1:2500-17640 GCA_046089945.1 Candidatus Methylumidiphilus sp. | reverse complement strand
CTGGCGCAGGCGAAGCGGGCGGAAAGCCGTCCGCAAACCGCCGCGCCAGCCAAGCCCGCGCCGGAGCCGACACCGGCCAAGCCCGCCACCAAGAAGAAGATGAGCTACAAGGAACAGCGCGAATTGGACAGCCTGCCGGGGCAAATCGAAGCCTTGGAGGCCCGCCAAGCGGCGTTGAACACAAGCGTCAATGCGGCGGACTTTTACCGGCAAGACCCGGCCGCGGTGAAAAAGCAACTGGACGAAGTGCAATCCCTGGCCTTGGAATTGGAAGCGGCCTATCAGCGCTGGCATGAATTGGACGCCTTGGCCGCAAGCCTGTGACGGGGGCTGATGGCCAATTTTAAAACCCATCTGGCCGTCGCCGCCGGGGCCAGCGGCGTCGCGGCTCTCGCCTGCATGAAGGCGGGCGTCGTCGGCTTCGCGGAAACGCCGATATTGCTGGGCTTGGGCACATTTGGCGGCTTGCTGCCGGACATCGACTCCGACCATTCCGTGCCGATCCGCATCAGCTTCAACCTGCTTGCCCTGACCCTGGCCTTTCTGGTGATGTTCGCGTTCGCCAGCCGTTACAGCGTTGTGGAGCTGGCGGCGCTGTGGCTGGGCGTCTTGTTCGGCGTCCGCTATCTGGTGCTGGAGTGCTTCGTGCGTTTCACCAGCCATCGCGGCGCCATCCATTCCGTGCTGGCGGCGGTGTTCTTCGCGTTGTCCACGGTCAGCCTGTCCCGCCATCTGTTCGCCCAGCCCTACCCCATCAGTTGGCTTTACGGCACCTTTGTCGGCGGCGGCTTCATCGTCCATTTGGTGTTGGACGAGGTGTTCAGCGTGGACTTGCTGAACCGCCGCATCAAAAGCTCGTTCGGTTCGGCGTTGAAGCTGGTCAGCCTGAAATTTTGGCGGGCCACACTATTGCTGCTGATGGCGACAGCGGGCGTGTATTCGACGGTGAGCTACCCCAGCGGATTTTACGCCGGGGTGTGGGACAAGCTCGCCAGCCACTACAGCGACCGGTCGCCCTGGCTGATGCCGGGCAACGGGCAGTGGTTCAAAGGCTTGCTTGGCCGCTCCTTCTGCCAACCCTGACTCAAAGCCGGCTGGACGGCAACGCGGCGATGCGGCGCTCGATGTCCTGCATCATTTTGTTGTAGGCGGGAGCGCCGATGCCGCCGAAGCGGCTCTTGAACTCCGCCTCTGGCATGAACTCCGGCAAGCCTTCGACCGAAGGCATGAAATCGGCCTCGCGCAAGGCGCCAGACAAAAACTGCTGGAGCTTTTGCGCGGACGCCGGGCTGGCGACGGCTTTCTCACCGAACAGCGCACCGGCGCGGTCGGCGGCGATATCGTTGAACGAAAAACCGCTGCCGCCCCGCGAGTCGTCCACCTCCTTGAACAAGCCGACCGCATCGGACAGCGGGGTGCCGGCGTTCGCGGACAAGGCGGCGGAAATGATGAAATGCTTGGGGAAATCGTCGCGCCCGCTGAGCTTGACATGGCGCGGCAGCGGCTTCTTCCAGTCTTTGGCCTGCGGCACGATTTTCGCCAAATCTTTGTTTTCGATGTAAAACGTCAACACCACAATCACGGCGCGGTTCTCGTCCGCCGCCCCGCCGCCTGCGGAGCGCTCGGCCGCCAGCTTGAACAAAGGCGGCATCAGTTCGGCCAGCGAAACCGACCCTTTCCCCTTTGCCGCCACCTCCGCCAGACGCTGCTGATAGGCGCGCAAACGCTCCTGGTCTGCGGCGGGCACCAGCAGATTGCTGAGCTTGGCGCGCAAGTCTTTCTGCCATTCATAGGTCACGCTCAAGCGCCCGTCGGCCATATTCACCTGCTTCACCACCTCGGTGAACACCCGGTAATCCTCGCTGCCACCCATCGCCGAGGCCGCTTGGCCCAGCAGCCAATTGGCCAAGCCGGCGGGAATGCCCAGATGGCCGATGCGCAAGCCACCGACCTGCGGCATGCCGCCGACCTCCGTCCATTCGGCGTCCACATTCACATAAACCCCCAGCGGATTGAC
The DNA here is from genome assembly GCA_046089945.1 of Candidatus Methylumidiphilus sp. Taxonomy (GTDB): domain Bacteria; phylum Pseudomonadota; class Gammaproteobacteria; order Methylococcales; family Methylococcaceae; genus Methylumidiphilus. The sequence continues at coordinate 15,623 of JBJSYU010000033.1, read as the reverse complement.
CGGCAACTGCCCGGTGGCCTGCACATGCGCCCGGCCGGCGCCCAGCGACAGTTTGGCGCTGCCTCGGCCATATTGGTTGGCCAAATAGTTCAGCGCCAAATCCAAGTCTTGCTCGGTGAAGCTGACGTTCCTGACTTGGCCGGGCCGCAGCTTGCGCGGGTCGTTGCTGTCGAAAATGCGCTTGCCCTCGGCGATGCGCTCCGGCGTCAGATCTGCCGTGCGGTTCACAAGGGGCTGGGATTGGAACAGGGCCAGCACGAGGCCGACCAAGCCGACAATCAGCAGGATCGGCAGCAGGAACAACAGGCGCAGCAATAGTTTCATCGATGTCTTGGGGCTAAAAGGGTTTAGTCGGTAGTGTCTAGGCTGATGATGCGGGTGTCCAAGCCAGCGTCGCCGGTCTCGATCTGCCCCAAACAAATCGGCAACCTGAACCGTTTGGGGCCGGCGCTGCCGGGGTTGAAATACAGCACACCATTGTGGCGGGTCGCCGAAGGCTCGTGGGAATGGCCGTAGACCACGGCGCTGAACCCCGCCGCCTGCGGATCCAGATCCAACTCGGCCAGATCGTGCAGGATGTAAAACCAATGCCCGGCGAATTCAACCGCCTCGGTGGCGGGCAGCTTCCCGGTGTCGCCGCAATCCACATTGCCGCGCACCGCCACCACCGGGGCAATCTCGCGCAGCCGCTCCAACACGTCCATCTTGCCCACATCGCCGCCATGCAAAATCAGCGCAGAGCCTTGCAAATGCGCCAAAGCCTCAGGCCGCATCAGGCCATGGGTGTCGGAGATGACGCCAATCCGTTGTGCTTCCGCCATGGCCTAAGCGCCCGCTTCAGCCGAAATGGCAGACGTAGTCCACCAGTTCTACGGCCTCGATGTCGAAATGGCTGTTGCCCGGCACGCTGAACGACTCGCCCGCCGTGTAGGGCTTCCATTCATGTTCGCCCGCCAAGCGCACCTTGCAGACGCCGCCGGTGATTTCCATGATTTCCGGCGCGCCGGTGTTGAAAGTCAGCGTGGACGGGAAAATCACGCCGACCGACTTGCGGCCGCCATCGGGAAACAACAGCGTGTGGCTGACACATTTGCCGTCGAAATACACATTGGACTTTTTGATGACGCTGACTTGGTCGAATTGGGACATGCGGGTAAACCTAGAATGTAATGTAAGGATTAGGGAGCGGCGATTATAGCCCAGCGCCACGGGGCTTTTCCGCTATTTCCCCGGCCGAGGCTTGCGCGAATGCCGCCAGCGCCTCCGCGACCCGCCCGGCCACCACCGCCCAAGGCTCAGACTTTTCTTGGCGGAACAGGCGCATGATGTGCGGATACCAGGGCGAGCCGCAACGCCCGCGCAGCCAGCGCCAGTCGGCGCGGATGGCCGGCAGCAGCACCCAGCACGGCTTGCCCAGTGCCCCGGCCAGATGGGCGACGGCGGTGTCCACACAGATGAGCAAATCAAGCTGGGCGACTATCGCGGCCGTGTCCGCGAAATCAATGATGTCCGAACCCAGGTGGGTCAAGGGCTGGCCCGGCGGAGGCTGGCGGGCCTCCTCTTCCCCGGCCCATTTTTGCAGGCTGACAAACGCGACCCCCGGCACATCCCACAACGGCGCCAGCGTCGCCGGCCCCGGCAAAGAACGCCGCCCATCGTTGGCATGGCCGGCAAAACCCTTCCACACCAAGCCCACCCGCAGCCCAGCCTCCGGCAAGCGCACCCGCCATTGCGCCAAACGTTCCGGCAAAGGACGCAGATAAGGTATGTCCGCCGGAATGGCCTGCGCCTCCACACCCAGATGCAAGGGGATGCTCATCGGCAACGTCCAATAATCGTAGGCGGCGAAACTTGGCCCGCTGGCGTCCGCATACACCGCGTCGATACCGTCCAGCGTTTGCAGCAACGGCGCCAAGGCCGCTTTACACACCACGCCCACCCGCGCCAGCCCGCGCTTTTTCAGCAAGGGCAGGAACCGGCAAAATTGGATTTCATCGCCGAAGCCCTGTTCATGCCAGACTAGCAGCGATTTTCCCGCCAGCGCTTCGCCGCGCCATTGCGGCAAGGGCAAAACCGGTGGCAGCGCTGTGCGCTTGGTTTTTTCAGGGTGATAGCGGGCTTCGTAATGCGGCCAGGCTTCGCGGAACCGGCCCAGCGACAACAGCAAAATGCTCAAGTTGTAATGGGCGTCGGCGTCGCCGGGACGCAGCGCCAAGGCTTGCCGAAAACAATCCTCAGCTTCGCCCAAGCGCTCCGCAGTCGCCAGCAAAACGCCCAGGTTCGTGAAGGCATCCGTGTAATCGGGCCGCGCTGCCAACGCCCGCCGGTAAACCGCCTCGGCTTCCGCCGCCCGCTCCAACCTGCCCAGCAACACGCCCAAGTTGTTCAGCGCCACCGCATGCGCGGGCTGAATCGCCAGCGCCCTGCGGTAAGCGGCTTCGGCTTGATCCAGCCGCCCACCGTCCGTCAACAGCATCCCCAAGTTGGCATGCGCGTCGGCCAAGTCCGGGCAGATCCGCACGGCGATTTCCCAGCAGCGTTCCGCATCGTCCACCCGCCCCAGCGCATAAGCGGCGGTGCCGGCGACATTCAGCAACAAGGGCGCTTCCGCCGCAGCCAGCGCCCAAGCGTCGGCATACTGCCTGTCAGCGTAGAGGGCGGCGGCGGTCTGCAAAGGCGTCATCACATGTCGGCGACCAGACGGCCAAACGCCTCGACCTGCCGCCAATCCGTAAATTCGATGACCGCCTTGGGGTCGGTCGGCCCCTTGGTGATCCACATGATGAGCCGAATCATAAAACGGTCGAACGGGTTGTAGCGCGGATAATCCAACTTGCCGGCAAACACCGCCAGCGCCTTGGGTTTCCAGGTGATTTGCCGCAGGAATTTGCGTAGGTAAGGGTTGCTGTCCGGCTGGCTTTTTTCAGGCTTGCGGGCCACGACATTCACCGAGAAAAACGCATTCGGCTTGCTGTCCAAGATTGCCTGATTGGCCCGGATGAATGCGGCCACCTGCGGGTTGTGCCTGCCGTAACGGATGCTGGCGCCGATCACGATTTTGTCGAAGGCCGCCAAATCCAGCCCCGCCGCGTCGGCAATCGGCACAATGCCCACCTGCTGGCCCTGCCCTTCAATGACCTCGCGCAAACGCTCGCAAATGTGCAGGGTGTGCCCATCGGTGCTGGAATAAATGATGGCTATGCTGGTCATGTCGCCTCGCTGCTGTGTTGGATTGTCCGCCGCCCGGGTTCGGGATTTAACGGGAGGATGGCAGTCCACGCCATCGATTGTCAACCGGCCCGCCAAAACCCGCCGACGGCCAAAAACCATAAGACACCCTAGGCCGCAATCGGTTAGTATTGCCCACCTGTCACACCCTTGAGGGCCGCAAGCCATGCAAAACTATTCAACCTGGGAAACCATCCTGATCGGCCTCATCGCCCTGCTGGTGGTGTTCTGGTTCAGCCCCGGCATCAAAGCCTCTTTCGAGCGCAGCAAACAGGCCAAAGCGGACTGGGGCGCCGTGCTGGTTCCTTTGGCGCTGGTGGCGGTGTTTGTGTTTCTGCTGATTCTTGCCTCTTAAAACTTCGCATCCATGACCGCAACCGACGACTTTATCGAATCCGACGAACAGCAATATGCGATTCGCCCCAACAAATCCGCCATCAAACGCGAGAACGCCGCGCTGGAAGAATTGGGCGTGGAACTTATCGCCCTGCCCAAAGAACGCCTAGACAAGCTGGACTTGTCGCCGCCCCTGCATGAGGCGGTGAAGCTGGCGCAAACCATCGCCAACCACCACGGCGCCTTCAAGCGCCAGCGCAAATTCATCGCCAAACTGCTGCGCACGGTGGACGCCGAAGCCATCCGCGAGCAATTGGCGCTGCACACCCGGCAAACCGCCCGCGCCACCCACCAACTCCACGCCATCGAGCGCTGGCGCGACCGCCTGCTCACTGGCGACGTCCACGAACTCAACGCGCTGGTAGGCGAACATCCGGACGCCGACCGGCCCAAGCTACGCCAGTTGATCCGCGACGCCCGCCAAGAAACGCAGGCCGAAGCGCCACCGCGCTCGGCGCGTTTGCTGTTTAAATACTTGCGCGGACTTATGCTGCCAGAGGCAGAAGAAGACCTAGACGAACACGATGAAGGAGACGCCGATGATGCTTAACCACCATAAACCCGAAAACGCCGCCGGGCTGGTTGCGAAGTTCTGGCGGCGCCTGCGCCAAGCCACTGGCGACGACGCCTATGAGCGCTATCTTGCCCACTGGCAAGCCCACCATGCCCAAGACGGCGGCACGCCGATGAGCCGGGCGGCGTTCTTCAAGCTAGAGACAGAACGGAAATGGAATGGGGTGAGGCGCTGCTGCTAATCGACAACGCGCAAAAAACGCGGAAGCCTACCCGGCTATCCGCGTTTTCATTGCCCCATCAAGCTTTTGCTCCCTCTCCCTCGCAGGGAGAGGGCCGGGGTGAGGGTCTTAGAGACTCGCCTTGACCTTCTCGTAAGCCGCCTTGATTTCCTCGCCCAAATGCTTGGCGCTTTCCAACACGTCTTCCGAAGCCTCCGACGCTTCGCTGCCGACCGCCTCCAGCTTCGCCATCCAATGGTCGAAACTTGCCTCGACCTTCTCCCATTCGTCGCGGGCCTCCAGCTTGGCCAGACTGGCCTTGACCTGCAACTCATCGCGTTGTTGCAGCAGGCTGTCTTTCAGTTTTTCCAGATCGTCTCGAATGCTCATGATACGGGTCTCATTTGAAATGGCGAAAATGCGCAGGCCAGCCGGAGATTTAGGCCAGCGTCCGAATGCCGTCCACCGAACCCAACAACACCTTATTGGCGGGCCGCAGCGCGAAAATGCCGACCGTGATGACGCCGGGGATATTGTTGATCAGCCGCTCCAACTCGCAAGGATTGAGGATTTCCAGATTGTGGACATCCAAAATCTGGCCGCCGTTGTCGCTGACAAAGCCCTCGCGCCACACCGGCTGACCGCCGAGCTTCACCATTTCGCGGGCGACATAGCTGCGCGCCATCGGGATTACTTCCACAGGCAGCGGGAACTTGCCCAGCACATCGACATACTTGGAAGCGTCGGCAATGCAGACAAAACTGCGGCTGGCCGCGCCGATGATCTTCTCCCGCGTCAGCGCCCCGCCGCCACCCTTGATCATCTGATAAGCCGCGTTCACCTCGTCCGCGCCGTCGATGTAAACATCCAACTCGCCCGCCTCGTTCAAGTCGATGACCGGGATACCGACCTTTTTCAGCCGGGCGGTGGTGCCTTCCGAACTGGAGACCGCCCCATCCAACGTGCCTTTGAAGTCGGCCAGCATGTCGATCAAATGGTTCACCGTCGAGCCGGTGCCCACCCCCAGCACCGACACCCCCTTGACATATTCGAGCGCGGCTTCGGCAACTTTTTTCTTGAGTTCGTCTTGTGTCATACGTGTTGTCCTGCTGAACAGATTAAAAGAGTGCGCGATGATACTCTTACAAGTGCCGGGCTGTCATGCCCCAATCGACTCAACAAGGGACATCCCACCCGCGTGGGAGCCGCAACCTCGCGGCGATTACACTTTCGGTCGCCACAACCTGAACATCCACGCCCGGTCTGCCTCTGGCCGAGGGCTTGGGTAAGGGCACTCTAAAAAATTCAGTTTGTGGCGGGGGTAGACATAAATCGAAGCGCGGAATATCCGCGCCACCTTGCCGTGCAACCCCTTCCGATTGGCTGATGCATCTTGCCTAAGCAGGAAAGCCAGCACCGGCCCAGAGCAGCATGCCATTGCCGCGCCCGCGCACAAAGCGGAACCTGCCTGCAATGCAGATTTTTAAGTTTTTCGCGGAAAAACGCACGACACCCAAGCCCACAGCCAACGATATGGCATATAATGCGCAACCGGCAACCTGACTGGCGAGAAGGTTCGGTCGATGCAGAAAAAATCGCCATCATCCCGGCAGGACGCCGAAATCCAGCGTCCAAGCACGGGACGCCGGGTTGCCACAGCATCTTGCTAATCAGGACTGGCGAAGCCCTTGCCCGGCCATTTCGCCACGCCAACAAAGCATGAATACGTCTCCGATCCGGGATGTAGACCCCCATGCACAGGGACAAAAGCTGTCAGCATCGCAGATTATTTTTTAATCTGCTTTGCAATTTGCCAAAAACCTGACCTCCCCAAGGAAAGCAAAGTCCAGCCCAAGTAGCGGTTTTGATCGCGAACGGCCTTGGCACAAGATGTGCTTTAATTGTCCGGGTATCAAGCCAAGCATCGTTCACAACGCTTTATCCACGACAAGCCCCACCCCTGTGTCTTATCGCATTTTTATAAGGTGTCACAATGATTTCTAGCTTCAAACTGCATGCCCATGGCCTTACCGCCCATGCGCCTACCTCCACCCCGCCACACAAGCCACGCCTGTGGGCATGCGCCTGCCTAAGCGCCTTGGCCTTTCTAGGGCCGACTACGGCGCAGGCACAAATCGTGGGCTTTAATGGTTATTATGCATTTTCAAAGTGGACTCTGAGCACACCCGGAAACGGCCTCATCACCTATCCTGGCGTAAATTTTGGCTCCCAGTCAGTCGATATTAGAGGCCCCAATTCAGTGAGCTATGTGTCCATGACAATACCCGCAGCGGGGCCTGGCACTTGGTCATTCAGTTGGAGCTATAGCACTCAAGACACCGCCCAAAGAGATCGAGGTGGATACATTTTGGGTTTGGGAACAACCAACCAGATCGTGACTAACTCGTCCATTGGAAAGTCAGGCAGCGTCACACAGAATATTGTTGCCGATATAAATGGAAACCTGCCATCTATTGGGTTTTACGTCAATGCCACTTTGGCTAATAGCCTTCTGGGCCAACTGAGCATCTACGATTTTGTCGCGCCCAGCCCCGCAGCCTCGACACCAGAGCCATCCAGCCTATCCTTGGTGATCGCCGCTGGCTTGGCAGCAGCGGCTGCACAACGTCGGAAAAAGCAGGCTTGTTGATAGCAGTATGCAGCAACAAAGCGCAAACCATATTCGGCTAGTTGCCAACGCATACTCCAACGAAAAAAGCCTACCGCCTGAGAGGCGGTAGGCTTTTTTTTGCCCGATCAGCAAGAAAGTTTAGCCCATAATTCCGGCAAGAGCCAGAATCCAGCATCCTAGATGTTGCCACACACCATGCGGCGCAGAACCTTTAACTTATTACCACCATCACTTAATCTGCCGCCAAGAAATTCTTCCTGTCCCGCCACCCTCGGCGGATTCGCGCAAATACATGGTAATGTCACCGCCCAATCCGTTATTGCCCGAACCACTAAACACCTTAACTTCCGAACCATCCCCCAAGGTGATAAGTGCCGGCGTTTTAAACATGCCTATCGTGGACTTCATGCCTGAAGGCGAGACATTATTGACCAAATCCGCACTATCAAAATCCCCATCGCCATCAAGGTCAAAGGGCGGACGGGTGGCCATCAACTGCTTGCCATATAAGGCGTCCAGTTCCATCACCCAACTCGTCCCGCCTTGGCTGCAAGAAGTGACTGGTGTGGGCATCATCGATTCAAAAATAACCCGACCACTTCTGACTAATGGATAAGCGACAACTCGCTCACCCAATGATCCATTCGGGGTGACACTCGTCGGCGTCAACAAGTCCATATACCATCCCCGCTTGGCTGGAACGACGGATGGTGTGACCGCACCGACATAATCAACATTATTCGCTGATGTAGTGCGCAGTGTCACGGTCGTGCTAGTAGTCGTGCCATCTGGAGCGGTCTTAGTGATGGTTTTGTCCGGCTGTGTCAGTATGGTTTGCGCAACCAAGTTGCTACGGGCTATTGCGGTGCGTGTGTTGTCATCCCATAAAGCATAAAAAGTTTGCGTCTGCGGAGTAGATGGCACCACATTGTCGCCAAGTTCAAAATACTTTCCTGTGCCTACATACACCATAATGCCGCCACCCTGGCCACTCGCATTGGCCACACCCACATTGGGTTTGGCCGTGATAGGCTGGCGGTTGGCGTCGCTGCATGTGGTTTCCGAACTTGCGCAAGCCACAAACATAGGTTTAGGCACCGGGCTACCGCCCGTCGTATTATAAAAAGAACCCCAGTTGTTTGCGTTGGCGTCACTGATATCGAACTTCCACATATTGCCGGTCAAATCACCCGCGTAGACATAGTCAGCCGTGCGGTTGTTGTCGATATCGACAGCGATAGGCGTCGATAAGCCGTTTTTGGTCACTACACCATCAATGCCAGCGGCCCCGGTGTCAATCTTTTTGATTAAATGACCATCGGCAAGATTGATAATAAACAACACCGCATGCCCGCCCACGCGATCCCCAGCACCGTAGCCATTATTATCCGCGTCATAGCCGCTGTTGTAGCCATTGGCGACGATGGCCGCCCACCGTGGCTTACCCTCATTGTCCGCACCATTCAGCCGCACAATCAAAGGCTGTGCTAAGGTATAGCCTAAATCGCCATGTATAGCCGCCGCGTCGCCTGCTGCCGGGGTGGAGGCGGCGGCATCGGTGTCGCTAATCTCCCACAACACCTTTGACGCGGAAAAACTAGACGGGGCCGTCACGTCCAAAGCAAAAACTGACTTGCCGCCGGCCCCAGTAATCCCCACCAGCACCGTTTTCCAAGCCCCATTGATGAACGCATCACCCACACTAGACGAGCCATCCACACCAAACACATGCTGAAAGTAGGTGCCACCCGGCGGCAGTTCAGCCATCTTGGCCAATGGCGCACCAATTAAAGCATTAGGAACATAAGCCAAAACTTCGCTGCCATCACCCGAATTAAAGCTTTGTGTTGATGACTGATAAGTGCCCGCGTTAAAACCGTGCAGCATGCCATCATTGGCACCCAGATACACCATCGCTTGCCGTGTCGCTTTGGATTTCACAAAGCTCTGATAAGAATTGCTGTTCAAACTGCCATCGGTCAAAGTCGCCGCGCCTTCCGGCAATATATCATAAGCGTAGTCTTCAGCCCCCACATACACCGGGTCAGAGTTGACGATATCGCCTAACACCGTGCCTGAGCGAGTCCTATAGACACCACTGTCCTCATTGCTGTTGTCGCCTCTCACCCAATTCAGCAAGTCTTCGCTGCCTAACCTGCTCTTTTGTGCCGAACTAAGCTGGCTATACTGAAACGGAATGCCAGCGCCCGTTTCGGGCTTGTAAGTGAAGACTGGGCGTGTCGCATAAGCGGTATAAGGTCTAGGCAAAGTTGTGGCAGACCGCCATACCACTGTGCCACTATTTAAGCTTGTCGTGTTGATGCTCGTAGCCACCAAATTGCCAGTCCAACCGTCGCCCGTGCCGAACGTGAACTGCGCCTGAAACAACAGCGTATTGGTTTGCAAGCTAGTGGAATTGGTTGCCGAAGAGGAGGCGGAAGCCCCCGGATTAGGGGGCGGGGAGTACAAGACCGTCGATACTATATTGTCAAGCGCCACTTTCAATGATGCCTGGTCATAGGCCGAATACGTCAAAGCTGAGCCATCATTATAACCGTAAGCCGCCAGATAATCTAACTCAGGTGATAAGTCCGATCCAATGCCCACTACAAATGTAGGTATTTTGGTGCCTTTGTTTAGATAGTTTAAATTCGCCAACGCCAACAGCACGGGATCAGTCTTCAAATCTTTGTAAGGGTTGGGATCTAGAGGGTCTCCGGTAGTTTTGCCTGGGTTGTACTCTGTGGCCTCCCAATCCGGTGTATATCCAACACCATCGGCGGTGGCGTTCTGCGCAACATCTGTCAGCAAGATATTCGTAGCCGAGCAAGCTTGTGGCATACTCGTATTTGCCATGACACCTTGGCTATCTCCCGGATTCTCAGCACTAAATCGGTTGGACGGTAAAATGCCCGAAGTCCTAGGAGGATATCCTCTAAAGCAGTTGCTAGTGCTGCCGTTGTAGCCATTAAACTTGGTATTGAAATAGTCACAGGCCGTCAACAAAGCACCCTCAATTGGCGCTATGCTAAGGGCATGATCAAACGCTTCGCCTAGAACATGCCCGTATTCATCTGTAAGATCCTCAATGGCATGCTGATCTGTGTATTTAGGCAGTTGTCTAATAGCCTGCCGAACATAGCCCATAGTTGGAGTTGATGCGTGGTGTGAGCCTGAACCATAGCACAGGGTATAAGCGGAATTTGGATCTGAACCTAGTGAACTATACAATGTAGACCACATGCTGTAGCACACATCTGCCGCAGAAGTTGAATACCTTTCGGGACGCGGATAGCCTACACCATTATAATAGCGTGGTAGACAGTAAGGATGGGACTGCGGATGAGCTTCCCGATAAAAAAAATCAGCAAAGCTACCGTAACTAAAAGTAACCGGGCTTCCGCCGTTAGAAGTATAGTAGCCACATGCTTGTTTAGGATATGCCGTACCCAATCGAGTAAACCCATCCAAGACGAGTACCCCATAGGGATCAGCAAGAAACTGATCAAATTCATACTCATATGTTGTGTAAGGCGAATTTTCTGTGCCCCCATACACATACACTGAATTCGCCCGCGTCCCGCCATAAGTCATAAGCCCTAAGCCTATCATCTGACCACTTTCAACCGTCTTAGCCACCACCGTGCTTTTATTTTTGAACAAATCTATTATGGCCCGTGTTGCCCTGTATTTTTTGCTCTTGCCAGAATCTAAAGTTTCATCCATGCTGGTGGTATTGCCTAAAATCAGCAAAATATCTCTACCCCCTGGAGAATAGGCAACTAAAGGCGTGCCAGCAATTTCTCTAGCGACCACGCCAGCAGCAAAAACAGATAGCAACACACCCAAACAGCAAAGGCTGGAAAATCTAAATTGCCGATGAAATGTAAATATCTTATCCATGACAGGCTCCTTTGACGGTGGGGTGAATATACGTTGATTGAACGACGACAGTGGCAGTGGACGTGCCTCCCGTGCCTAACGCACTGATACGATAGTAGCAAAGCGGACTTTGAGGCTTCTGAAATTCGCCAGCCACCAAAGGCGCCGTGCCCATCATAGACAACGGTGTAGGCGTCAACACTTCAATAAGGTACTTTGGCGAACTTGCAACGCTACCCAGCGTGCCGGTGTAAGCGACCGCCCTTGAGTTGTGGCCACTCCAAGCGCTTGATGCCGCCTCCAAATCGCTTTCCAAAGCGCAAGTTGTGGTATTCTGGCAACCAAATGTCTCCATTGTCGCCTGGTTTAAGCCAACGGCAACGGCGTCCTCGCCAGCGCGCAAGGCCGACTCAGCCGCCTGAAAAGCCAGATTGCGATCACGCAAATTGCCGCTCATTCGCTCCTCCAAAGAACTGACTAACATTGCCGTAATCCCGGTAAGCGTCAGCACCAATAAAATAAGCAGGCTGACAATCAATGCCACGCCTTTCTGGCTTTCTCGAAAGCCCATGCCCTGATGATATTTCGTTTTCATGCTCCACCCCCATCAGCTACATTTGGTTGCGCAAACTAATAGTAGTGGAAAAGGTCTTGAACAACCGATTGTCTACAAGGCTGCTGCCATTAAACACACGCGAAGGATTCGGAGCAGTCGAGACACGATCCGCCCCCTCACCCACAGAGCGCACTGTCAGCGTAATGCGCACACTGACCACCTGCTGCCAATCCGGCGGATTTTTAGGGTTTGCTACCGCATGTATCGAGTTCGCCGCAAAATACTCATTAGCTGTATCGTCGCCATCGGTATCCACACCATACACTATCTGCATGTTTTCAATCCCTTCTGTCAGCTCATCTGAGCTGTTGCCAGCATTGTCATACCGATATAAAGCAGGCTCACTTGGACTAACGCAGTTACCCGCATTATTGCAGCGAATATAATAGGTATAAGATCGAAAGCGCATAATTTCAGACCCAGCACTGTAAGACTTTCCTAAGGCGCTTGTAGCAGCCCCCCCACCTGTGTTTTTAGTAGTGCCAGTATCAACTCTAAATATGTGGGCTGTTTGGCAATCGGCAATCAGCAAAGGTGTGCCAACTGTGCCTGTGCCGCAAGTATTTGCACTGTCTAGCAAGCCGCTTACAGAGCCAGGATTTACTGTGGACAAGGATTTCCCTTCCAGAATAATTCCACCGCAAGGTTCTGCAAATTGAACTGTCAGAGCATCCGTCCCAGCAACCACATTAGTAGATAAACTGCCTGCAAGCGCAGGATTCGGATTGGCAAACGCAGGGGGCGTCCCTGTTGCATTATTTCCACCACTAATAAATGGCCCAAGAATTACACCACTAGGCAACCAACTCGAAAAATAGGGAACAACCAGTGGTGAATTGGCGAGTACCCCCGGTTTCACCGTTCCAGACGACTGACAACCCATATACCCTGCTAAGCGTATATCATGAGTTAGAACTTCTATAGCATAGCGGGCATTTTCTTGCAACCTAGACTGGGCATCTTGCGCCCGATAAATTTGCTTGCTGCCCAAATATATATTGCCTACCCCTGCCAATAAAATCAAACTCAAAACTAAAGCTACCATTATTTCGACTAGTGATACGCCACCCTGGCGGAAATCTATCGCACTAACCTGAAAATTTTTTATGGCTATACTCATGGTTGAAAACTCATGGACATAGTTGTAGTGACGCTGCTTGGGTCACTTTGATTTTCTTTCCATGTTTTTTTCTCCACCCAAGAAACTGATATTGTATAAATATTCCCACTGCTCGTAATAGCACCCGTTGCACCAGGCAGACGGGTGGTTAATGCGATGTTCCACTGTGCTAAATCATAGCCTGCCATCTGCGCACTTGTACAACTGCCCGTGGAACAATCATCACTCGTCTGTGTGCCCGTATACGAAGCTAGTGCAGCCCTGTTTCCTCTCATGCGATCAGCCATATCTTGAGCCAACAAAGTCGCTTGCGTCCTTAAATATGCATTGTGGTTATTGCTTAATCCCTTTGCTTGCAAAGCAGCAAGCCCCAAAAGACCGATGGCAAGCACCAACAACGCCACCATTAATTCAACCAATGTAAATCCCTTTTTTCTAGCTTGGGCAGCAGCCTTTGACATTTTCATGTGCAAGTGTCCTGCCTGATAACAGCCCTGCCCACCGCATTGATGACT
>JBJSYU010000032.1:0-5169 GCA_046089945.1 Candidatus Methylumidiphilus sp. | reverse complement strand
GTTCAAGTGTTGATTTGTTTGTGGAAACAAAATCTTACGCGAAAAGGCAGGCGTCCGCCCCGAACTTTCTTATCCCGAACTCAGGTTAGACTAAGCTGTCGCGGAACCGCCAGCGCCTCTGGGCATCCAGAGCGTAGACGGCATCTACAGACGTTGGCAACATGCTTCACACGCCATTCGTCCTGCACATGGAAGTGGATTTCCTTAACCCCGGACGCGAAATAAGGCATTGGTTTCCAGTTGGCAGGCTTAAGCCGGTCTGGGTTTGCAATTCCGACCGAAATGTTTGAAGTACAGCAACATACAACATGTGAGTGATGGGGTCAAACCCAATGCCGTGAAGTTAAGGGGGCAAGCATGCCAAGACCGTTCGTAGTACCGGCTTTAGCTGGTTCTTTCCAGTTTTTCCGCCTAAAGGCGGGACTACAAGCGCTTAACTTAGCGGCATTTGGTTCAAATCCCATCCTGCTTTAGACAGTGCTTGGAGTGCAGGAACGATGCGGCCTGAGCAAGGAAAATTGATGCAGGCCAATCAAAAAAATCGTTGAAAATTTTACAATGAGCATTGATTTTTAACGCGAAAACTGCAATGCTAGTTCCAAACCCAGCCGCGAAGCCGATACAGCAACATTCGGAGCGCACGGGTCAACAGGTGTTTTTGCAACATGCGCAGTGTGGAACCGCTATAGTGTTCCACTTTATATATTATCAACTCACCACTTACATTGGTGTCGAAAAAATGGTTTTCAAGATACTGAAGCTAACCGTCATCACATCCATGATCTGCGTAGTGATAACAACTGCGGTTGCCGAAACAGGTATAAGCATTGAGCCTGCCAGCAGATCGGCTCCTTCGGCATTGTTTTTAGTACTGTTTGGATTTTTCTCAGGTTTAGCCATTGCAGTTTTTTATTACACTGCAAAACCTAAAGAATATCATAGTTACTACCCTGTGGGGTCTAGGCCATACGGAGATACTAATACATTACTAAACCGAACATTATTAAAGAATGCGGTTCTTTCAGTTATTGGTGCTGTCACATTCATTGCGACTCTTCTGTATGCTCAACTTGGGCAGTTGCCTAACGAAATCATCGGAGCTTTGTTGGGGGTGTTGATCACAGGTGTATTGGCAGCGATTCAGCTTGTTTATCAACGCCGAGCTACCCATGTTGCACAGGAGCAGCTTGATCTGGAGCGTGAAAAGTTTGCCGCTGAACAAGAAATGGAGCGGAACAAGACGAAGATTGCCGAACAAAAAGCTCTAGTGGAAGCGATACGTGCAGAACAGGCGTTTGCTTCCATCCGAGAATACGAGCAGATGTTTGAGGAAGCCCCGAAGCGCTTCGTCGCTGAGCTTCGCCGAATGATCACGGAAGCGCAAAAAGATGCCACCAATAATCAAAGTCTGACGGCTGCACGTGCTTTCGTTTCAGCAAGAAATGATCTTCGATCTGGGCTTGAATCGATAAGCCATAGATTGAACTCAGATATCGATTTGCTTGAGCATGAACTTAAGAGAGCAACATTGGACTATGCGAAAGCGGCAGAACTAATAGAAGTCATCTTGCTTAAATGGCCGGCAAAGGAATTAGAAATCGAAAATGCAACTCGCAAAGTTCAGGCTGATTTGGGTCTAATACCTGCTTTGAAGGGCCGTAGGGCGCAATAGCTTCTCGGTAGGTTGACAAGGCTTTATCGTTGGTGCGCCAACATAAGCCCGGCAGCCTGGTAGAGTGGGCAGACGGATCTATCGTCTGCCCACGCGCTACCCAGAATACCATTTATAAACCGCAACGGTGGGCAGACAAAAAGCCTCCTGCCCACCTTACAATTCTGCGATTGCCCGATTCCATGTATCCAATTATCGCCGCGTTCACGCTCCCAGCTTGATGGTGCAGATAAACGCTTCGCGCTGGATTCAATGCCACCAATCAGCCTAATGACCAGATAACATAAGAGAGGTTAAAACATGTCAAACCATGGCGGAAGCTACATGCTGAATGATACACTGAAAATACTGGATCAGTATTCGGTTTATGAGTTTTTGGGGCGGGAAAAAACCCTGGAACTGGTTAATGCCATTCTTAAGCTATCGCAGGAACACGACTGCAACACTGGTGAAATACTGGAGGATATTGGCGAGCGATTGGGTATTTGCTCCTCCTGTCTGCGTCCCACTGATGAGTTTCAAGACGGTGTATGCCAGCAATGCCATGTGGAGTATTACACGCCAGACAGCTAGGTGGACGGGCATGACTGCAAAGAAAAAGTGGAAGATGAGCAAAGACCCTCTATTTCGGGGTGACTTCAAAGAAAAAGTGTGTGTTCCTAATCCCCATGCGGATGACTCTATTGTTCGTCACATAATGTATTTTGAAGGGCTAGGTCGAGAGACACCGTATCTCTCAACATCAGAGGACTACGAATTTGCTGAGAACTTTTCAAATGGTGCTGTCTGGGAAACTTTAGTGAAGGTTGCGAAGGAGGCGTCTGTTGTTGACATCGGCCAAACAGAACTTTTGTCTCTAATGAAAGGTAACGGCAAAGGTAAAGCAAAATGGCCAAATCCATTTGAAGTGATGCAGGCCCGTCGCTATGTGGAGCAGTGGGGTGAACATTTGCTGGATTTTCGTGAGGTCGAAAATCCAGCAGAGACGACGAAGAAAATATTCAAAAAATCATGAAACTCCATTCTTGTCAAAACTGCTGGTTTAATGGCCTCCAATATGGTGCCCTAGGTTTGCCGGTAGGGTATTGTTCTAGGCATAAAACAATCTTGAATGCGGCAGATGTGACTACATGTGGCTTGCATCTTCGTAAAGACCTGGCTGTCCTTCGAGCCAAAGAAGTTTCTGATGTGCACAAAAATCATTATTCTGTGGAGCTTGTCAGTCGCATTGTTGATGGCAAACACCATAAAACTGATGTCTCCGCTAATGAAAAAGATATGGCCCATTTAAGAAAAGATCCGGTGGCAGATGTTGTTGCCGATTATGGAGCGCTAGGGTCTAGCATAGAATCATTGGCGCAGCTTAAGGCAATGCCGGGTGCAAGGGCAGAATTGGCGATGCTGAGCCTTGGACGAGGATACATCAACAATTGTATCTCAAGGAATGGCAAATGGACTAGCGGGTTGCATTTATATTGGTGGAGTAGACGACGCCTGACACAGATACCAGACATCGGGGTTGAAAATTTGAGGAGTGTCGGCGCAACACAACTATCGCGGCAATCCGAGCTAACGGCGTGGTCGTTAATAATGCTGAGGCTTACATTTATTGATGATATGACGACTTATGCCAATCAGCAGAATGACCCCCTAGGCAAAGTCCAAAGCCTTACTGAGCAAGCGGCGTTAGCATTAGATACCTTTAACTTGCGTGCTTTAAGTAACTGGTTGAAATCGGAGGCAGGTCCGCAATTAGATGCTCGCCTATCTGATTCGCGTTATGCTAACTTGGCGAACGAGCTACATGCGGAAAGAGAGGGCGCAGAAGTCCGACAATGCACTCAAACCGGGTAAGGTGGCAGACGGCTTTATCGTTTGCCCACGCTGAATGTCACATAATCGAGAGACGGAAAAAGCCCCTATCCCGACGGGATAGGGGTTTTTTTGTGGCTGGGTCTCAGGCCAAAGCAATGCCGTGTATCAACTCGGCGAGGGGTCTGACAAAATCATTGTCTTCCCAGTATTCGACATGGGGAAACTGGGTTCCATGAGGTGAATAGCCCGCCCACGTCAATTTGCCTGTCTTCGCTGACCCTTTGCGTATACGATGGGTGGGGCGCAGCGGATAACCCAACACTAAGTCAAACCAAAACCCGCTCAATCCCGCCATTAGCCGCCCGGTCGATATACTCTTTCATCCAGTTGGCACCTAAGACATGCTTGGCGATTTCGACGACGATATAGTCGGCGTCGAGTTGTTCGACATCGTCATTATAACGCTGCAAGCCTTGCATGCAGGACGGGCAGGAGGTCAGCACTTTCAACGGGCCACTATAGCCGTCGGCGCGCAATTGCCCCGCCCCTAACTTCATTTCCTCTTCTTTGCGGAAACGGACTTGTGTGGAGATATCCGGTCGGCCAATGGCTAGGGTGCCGGATTCGCCGCAGCAGCGTTCGGATTTCAGCACTGTGCTGCCGTCCGCAGTGCCGATTAAGGCGTTGACGGTTTTCAGCGGGTCTTGCAGTTTCATCGGGCTGTGGCAGGGGTCGTGGTAGAGGTATCTCGCCCCGGTCACGCCTTCCAGTTTCACGCCTTTTTCCAGCAGGTATTCATGGATGTCGATGAGTCGGCAGCCGGGGAATATCTTGCCGAACTCATAGTCTTCCAATTGATCGAGGCAGGTGCCGCAACTGACCACGACGGTTTTGATGTCGAGGTAGTTCAGCGTGTTGGCGACGCGATGGAAGAGCACGCGGTTTTCGGTCGTGATCTGCTGGCCTTTTTCCTCGTCGCCGGACGAGGTCTGCGGGTAGCCGCAGCACAGGTAGCCCGGCGGCAGCACCGTGGTGGCGCCGGCTTCGTACAACATCGCCTGCGTCGCCAGGCCGACCTGGGAGAACAGACGCTCGGACCCGCAGCCCGGGAAGTAGAAGACGGCATCCGACTCCTCGGTGGTCTTTTGCGGGTTGCGGATGACCGGGATGACCTTGTCGTCTTCGATGTCGAGCAGTGCGCGCGAGGTGCGCTTGGGCAGGTTGCCCGGCATCGGCCGGTTCATGAAATGGATGATCTGCGTCTTGACGGTGGGGGCGCCCAGCGAGGCGGGCGGCGCCTTGCGCGTCTCCTGGACCAGGCCGAGCGCCTTGGCCGCCTTGTGGGCGAGACGCTGCGCCTTGAAGCCGTATTCCATCATGCCGGCGCGCATCAGCTTGATGGTCGCCGGGTCCTTGGCGGTCAGGAAGGCCATCGCCGCGGCGGTGCCGGGGCTGAAGCGTTTCTTGTCCTGCTTCCTGAGGAAGTTGCGCATGGCCACCGAAACATCGCCGAAATCGATGTCGACCGGGCAGGGCTTGACGCAGCGGTGGCAGACCGTGCAATGGTCGGCCACGTCGTTGAATTCGTCGAAATGCTGCAGCGAGATGCCGCGCCGGGTCTGCTCCTCGTAGAGGAAGGCCTCGACCAGCAGCGAGGTGCCGAGAATCTTGTTGCGCGGGCT
>JBJSYU010000031.1:0-3704 GCA_046089945.1 Candidatus Methylumidiphilus sp. | reverse complement strand
CGATTGTCCGCGCCGCTTGGCCGGGGGTTATCGTCCACATCGTCCGGTCGCGGGCTGAAGCCCGCTCCTACGGGGAAAATTAAGCTGTGGTAAACCGCTTCGATATTGATGGCGGCAATGTAGTAAGCCAGCAAGACGATTTCGTTGGCGTGGATTTCGTTTTGGTATTTGTAGGGCAGTTGTTCGGGGGTTATCAGGCCGCTTTGCAATAACCTTGTGATAAAGGTTCCCGTGCCGGTGAAGGGGTCGATAATATGAACGCCTTTGCTGCCTAGGGTTTGTCCAAATTCGGTTTCGAGAATATGAGCGACGCTGTGGATAATGAAATCGACCACTTCGACGGGGGTATAGACGATGCCTAGCCGTTCGGTCATTTTCGGGAAGGCGTTGCGGAAAAACTTGTCGTAAAGCTCCACCACGATTTTTTGTTTGCCCGCCGCGTTGTCGATGCCTTCGGCGCGGAGTTTCACGCTGTCATAGAAGGCTTGCAGGGTGTCGGTTTCTTTGTTGAGGTGGTGTTGTTGCAGCACGTCCAACACGCCTTGCATGGCGATGGACATGGGGTTGTGTTGGGCAAAGCTGTAGCCTTCAAACAGCGCGTCAAACACCGGCTTGGTGATTAGGTGTTGGGCCAGCATTTCGATGATTTCGGCATCGGCAATGCTGCTGTTTAGATCGTCGCGCAGTTCCTCGGCAAAGGCTTGGAAGGCTTGGCGCTCTTGGGTGTTGGCGGGGTTTTCGAGTATGCCGCTAATGCGGTCGATATGGGTGCGGGCAATTTTGGCGATGTCGTTGGCCCAGTCTTCCCAGTGGTGGCGGTTGCCGACTTTTTGCACCAGCTTGGCGTAAAGGGCGCGTTCTATTTCGCCGATCTCGAATTCAAGTTCGGCTTGGGCGGTTTTGTCGTAACGCTGTTGCGCTTCGCCAATGGTAAAGCCGCCCCGGCCTGCCTTTTCGTTGCGGGTGCCTTTGGCTTTCTTTTGCCGCTTTTCGATTTTGTCGGTGATGGCGATGACTTCCATTTTGCGGGTGTCCCTGCCGATTAAATCCAGCTTGTTCACCAGCGCGTCGAATTTGTCATCATGGGAGCGCAAGGCTTGCAGCACTTGCCACACCACGGCATAGGTTTTGTTGTCGCTTAGGGCTTCGTGCGGTTCCACGCCTGCCGGTATGACCACGGGTAGGATGATATACCCGCGCTGTTTGCCGGGGGCGTTGCGCATGACGCGCCCCACCGATTGCACCACGTCCACTTGCGAGTTACGCGGGGTGAGGAATAGCACGGCATCCAAGGCGGGTACGTCCACGCCTTCGGATAGGCAACGCACATTGCTTAAGATGCGGCAGGTGTCGGCGGGCGGTTCTTGTTTGAGCCATGCCAGCTTGGTTTCTTTTTCGCTGGCGTTCATGCTGCCGTCCACATGGTCGGCTTTGCAGATGATTTGAGAGGCGGCATCGCCGGGTTCGCTTTTCTGGTAAGCCTCCACGACTTTCTCGAACATGCCCGCGATTTGCTTGGAACTGACTTTGTGGGTTTTCGATGCCTTCGCCACTTCGATGACTTGGCAGAAGGCCACGGCGCGTTGCATGGGGGTTTCGTCGCCGGTTAATTGTTCGCTCAAGCCTTGCTTGGACAGGGCTTTCCAGCAGCCAATGATTTTGGCGGCATCGTCCACTTTCAGTTGGTTGTTGTCGTCTTTCAGCAGTTCTTGCAGGCGGCGGCTGACGTGGGCTTCTTCCACGGCCAGCACCAGCACCTTGTAATCGACCAACAGCCCGCGCTTGACCGCTTCGGAAAAGGTGATGACGTGAAGCTCTTGGCCGTAGAGGGTTTCATCGTCCATCGAACACAGGGCCACGGCTTCTTTTTCGGCCTTGGCCTTGGCGTTGTCGCCGTAAATGCGCGGCGTGGCGGTCATGTACAGGCGTTTGGCGGCGCGGATGAACCCG
Source organism: Candidatus Methylumidiphilus sp. (assembly GCA_046089945.1). Taxonomy (GTDB): domain Bacteria; phylum Pseudomonadota; class Gammaproteobacteria; order Methylococcales; family Methylococcaceae; genus Methylumidiphilus. The sequence continues at coordinate 1,754 of JBJSYU010000031.1, read as the reverse complement.
GCATCGTGGACTTTGACGAAGGCGCTTTCGTCGTCGTCGCCAAACGTCGCGCCCGTAGTGCGGTGGGCTTCGTCGCAGATAATCAAATCAAAGCCCGCCAGCCCGTGGCGTTTTTGGGCTTGGCTTAGGGTTTCAATGGAATGGTAGGTGCTGAATACCACGCTCATATGGCTGGCATCGTGGCGTTTGCCTATTTCCACGGCCAGCCTTGCCGCGTCGGTGGTGGCGGGATAGCGCAGTTCATGGGTGAAGGTTTGCACGCTGTCGTCGTCCGGCTTGCGCTTCTTGCCCACGTCGCTATCGGAACACACGGCGAAGCTGTGCAGGGGAATCGCGCTTTCTTGCGTCCATTCGGTGAGGGTTTGCGACAGCAGCGACAGGCTAGGCACCAGAAACAACACGCGCCCGCCAAGGCCCGCCAAGCTTTCGGCGATTTTCAGGCCGGTGAAGGTTTTGCCGGTGCCGCAGGCCATTATCAGCTTGCCCCGGTCGGCTTGGTCTAGCCCACGCTGGACAGCTTTTAAAGCGGCGGTTTGATGGTCGCGCAATACCTTTTTGGGCTTTAAGGCTGGCTCGGCTTTCGGCTGGTATCTGGCCCAATCAATCTGGCTGTTTTCCAGGTCGTGCAAGTCGATTTTGCTGACCGGGGGCTGTTGGTCGCGCAGGGCGTCTTCGGCGTGTTCGCTCCAATGACTGGCGGTGCTGACAATGATGCGGTGGGTGAAGGGCTTTTTGCCGGATGCGGTGAAAAAGCTGTCGATTTCGCTTTTTTGCAAGCGGTGGTCTTCCGCGTACAGCTTGCATTGGATGGCGTGGAAGTCGCCCGTGTAGGTCTGCGCCACCAAGTCGATGCCGGTGTCGCGCTTGTCCAAGCCTTGCGACTCGGCCCATTGCGCATATGTCCAAACCTCGCGGTACAGGTCGCGGTAGCTGGCTTCGTGGCGCAAGTAGCACAGTATCAATTCCTCAAAATAGGTGCCTTTTTCGCGTTCGGTGGCGGCGGCTTGGCGGTAGCTGTCGAGGAGTTGGCGCAGGGCGGTCATGTGGGGTTCCTGTGGCGGGTATTCCAGAAAACAAGGCAGGTTGGTTAGTTTTGGGGCGGTTGCTTGAACGGTAGCACTTGCGCCCCGGCCTTGAGGCCGTCCAAATAATCCGCCCAGGCTTGCATCATCTTGCGGTGCCGGACGGGTCGCGCTCGGCCCGCCCGGTCACCACGGCGTAACGGAAGACCTGCCCGCAGTTTTGGTGCGCCCGGTGCGCGGTGTCCAATGCGCCACGGGCTTCGATGCGGCGCAGACAGGCCAGCAGTTCCGCTGCGGTTATCTCTTGCATCGGACGCTTGCTTAAACCTTGGGAAGATGTTCAGTTCAAACCGCCGCAAGATGCTCGCCTAAGTTCCTGTGTCCATGTCGGCGAGAACTTGGCAAACCATTCCCGCGCCACCGCTTCAAAGCTGTCCGCCCCCGCTTGTGCCGCTTTCATGGCCTTGCGCTGTTCGCCGGGGTCGATGCCTTGTTCCAACCGCTTGCGGGCTTCGTCGCGTTTCTGCCGGGCTTCCTTAAGGCTTGTATCTGGGTAAGTTCCCAAAGACAGCAACTTTTCCTTACCCCCAAATCTATACTTGAACCGATACTTTTTTCTTAACTTTCGTTAACTGCGACTCTAAAAGAGTCGGGTGTATCTACCAAGGCGCGTAAAAGGATATTACGCGCTCCGACTATATCTCTATTGACCCACTCGCCAGAGAGTAATCG
>JBJSYU010000030.1:0-5131 GCA_046089945.1 Candidatus Methylumidiphilus sp. | reverse complement strand
CCGTCGGCGCGGATATGGCCGACTTCGCCGGCGTTCGAGCCTTGCGCCTGCAACACGGCCAGATGCGGCTCGACTTCGTCGCGTATCTGTGCGGCGTTGTGGAACACGCTCAGATGCCGGCCCAGCAGTTGCGCCGACGTGTAGCCGTGCATCTGCGCAAACGCCCGGTTGATGTAGCGCAGCGTGCCGCCTAGGTCAGCGATGGCGATGCCATCGACCGCCTGCTCGACCGCCTCGCTGAGTTCGCGCAGCCGGCTTTCATTGCGTCTGCGCTCGGTGATGTCGAAGCAATGGCCGATATAGCCAATGAACTCGCCCCGGCTGTTGTAGCGCGGCGTGCCGTCGTCTTGAATCCAGCGGTACTCGCCGTCGTGGCGGCGCATGCGGTAGTCCATGCTAAAGCGCTCGCGGCGGTCGAACGCTTCGGTGTAAGTGCGGAAGCAATGCGCCAAATCGTCGGGGTGGACGCTCTCCGTCCAGCCGTCGCCAAGTTCCTGCGCCAATGCCCGGCCTGTGAAGTCCAGCCAGACTTGGTTGAAATAATCGCATTGCTTGTCCAGCCCGGCCGTCCAGATCAGCGCTTGGCCGGCATTGGCCATCGTGCGGAAATGCGCTTCGCTTTCTTGCAAAGCCTCGTCCGCCCGCCGCTGTTCGGTGACGCGGCGCAGGTGCAGGGCCAAAACCGCCTGGCCGGCGCTGTCGTGGATGCGGGTCGCCGAGGTCTCACAAATATCCCAAGCGCCGCCGCCGGTGCGCAGGCGATGTTCCAGCCGGCAAGTCGAACGATCCGCGCCAAGCGTCTGCGTTAAACCGTCGGTGACGGTGCCGGTCTCGTCGGGGTGCAGCCAGTCGGCAAGCGGCCGGCCTAAGACGTCCGCCACGCGCAGGCCGTAGACTTCACTGATGGCGGGGTTGGCGTAGCGCACGGCCATGTCCGCGTCGAGCATGACAATGGCGTCGCAAAAGCCCTCGATCATATCGACGAAGCGCTGTTCGCTGCGGCTGAGGCGCTCTTTTTCGGCCAGCAACAACTCCGATTGCAACCGGTTGAACTGGTAACGCGCCCGAATTTCTTCGGTGATGTCGGCTTGGTAGCCGACAAAATGGCTGTACTGGCCGTTGTCGTTTAGCACCGGGAACACGGTCAGCCGGTTCCAGAACATTTCGCCGTTTTTGCGGTAGTTGATGATCTCCTGGGTGATTGGGTGCTGTTCGGCGATGGCGGTGCGGATTTGCTGGCGGCTGGATGGGTCGGTGGCCGGCCCGGTCAGAAACCGGCAGTTTTTGCCGATGACTTCCTCCAGCGTGTAGCCGGTGAATGCGCAAAACGCTCGGTTGGCGTAGATGATCGGCGTGTCTTCGCAGGTCGCGTCGGCGATGGTGATGCCCATCAGCGAGCTGTCCACGACGGTGGACAGCAGGCGCAACTGCGCCATGCTTTCTTCGCGCAACTGCGCGTGCGAGGCGTTCAGCGCGGCAACCAGTTCGCCGACCTCGTCGCCGCCGGACGCGCCGGGATCGAGCAGCGGATGGGCGTTCGGCCCGGCTTGCAGTTGGCGGCTGATGCGGGCCAATGGCGTCAGCACATGCCGCCGCAGCAGCCCGTAAGCGGCCAGCAACAGCAGCGAAACCAGCGTAATCAACAGCGCCGCCGCGCCGCCGCCGCCGTTGACGGCATAGACGCCGCGCAGGATGTCTTGGCTGGCGGTCGGCACGTCGATGTGCACTACAAACGCGGCGTGGCCGGGCCGGTTCAGCGCTTGGCCGCTGAGGCTCAGGCGCACACCGACGGCATAGATGAATTCGTCGCCGCCGTGCTGGAGGCGGGTGGCGACGGCGCGGCTGCCGATGATGGCGCGCAGGTCGGTTTGCACTTCGGCGTCGGGGATGTCCTCTAAGCGCAGGCCCAGCCAGTCGTAGCGGCTGCTGCCGATGACGCCGGCGTCTGCGCTGGCCAGCACGATCATGTTGATGGCAGGCTCCGCCGCCAGCGCGGTGACGATGCGCTGCAAATGCGCCCGCGAGTGTGCCGGCGATTCCGTGTCTTCGTTCTCGGCGGCGGCGACGAGCGCGGCGGCGATGGCGCTGCCTTCCATCAGCAGATGTTGGCGGATTTGCGTCTGCACGAAATGGTAGGTGACGAAGCCACCCAGCAGAATCAACGCCAGCCCCAGCGACAGCAGGGGCAGCAAGATTTTGCGTTGCAGGGAGCGGGGCTTGGGCGCGGCGTGGGCGTTCATAACGGGCTGAGGCAATCGGCGACCTCCGGTCGGTCGGAGAGGAGCTGAGTTTGCCGCAGTACTCGGACGGCGGTGGCGGTGGCGGCGCGCATCGGCGCGGCCGGACTGTGCAGGTCTTGCCCGGCGGGCGGAATCAGCGTCAAGCCGTCGGTCAGCGATTGGCAGAAGGCTTCGGGGGTCATCTTTTCGCGCCGGGCCATGATGCGGCAGGCGTCTTCCCGGTGCGCTTGTAAATAAGCATAGGCGCGTTCGATGCCTTGCAAAAACGCCCGCAGTTGCGCCGGGCGTTCGGCGATGGCGCGGGCGTCGAAGGCATAGACGTCCAGCACTTCGCCGGGAATCGCCTGAGTGCTGAACAGCGGATGCAGGTTGGCGACTTGCCGCAGCCTAGCGGTGTACGGCGGATAGGTGACGATGGCGTCGAAGTCGCCGGCCTGCGGCGCGATGCTGTCGATTTCGCGCTCCAGCACCGCCGTCACGTCGGCCAGGCCCAAGCCCGCTTGTTCCAGCGCCCGCACCAGCACAAAATGGCTGACCGAGTTGGCCTCGACGGCAATGCGCCGGCCGCGCAAATCGGCGACGGAGCGCATGGCGGGGGTGGCGAGGATCACATCGGCGCCGTTGGAATAGTCGATGACGCGGACGGCGCGCAGGTCTTTGCCGTCGCGCTCGCGGATCAGCAGCACATCGACCAGCGTCGTCCCCAGCCCGTCGAGCTTGCCTTGCTGGTAGGCGCGGTTGACATCGGATTGTGCGCTGAATTCGACTAAGCGCACGTTGACGCCGGCTTCGCGGAAATAACCCTGCTCCTGCGCCAGATACATCAGCTCATACGGCGGAAAATCGCCGATGCCGACGCGCAGGGGCAGGTTGTCCGGCGGGCCGCAGGCGCTTAGCGCCCAGGCGGCGCAGAGTGGCGCCACGATCTGCCGGAGGCGGTGCGCCAACACGGCGACGCGCCGAATGGGCGGCCAAGCGGCGCAGGTTTGCGGCGCCGCCAACGCGGTGTCGCGGTTTTTGAAGGTTTTTAATAATGCGGGTGTGCAGGGCATGGCCTTGGCCCAAATTTTTCAGTATGCTGCCATAAAATATCATTTTTCAGCGCTTTAAGCAGTTTTTGCGCGTAGACGGCAGGCCGGTTGTTGCCGCAAAGCGTCAAGACATTGATTCTGCGGGCGGCGTGGCCGGGCAATGCGTCGGGCGGTCGGCCGCAGCGCCTAAATAGACACTGTGGCGCGCGGATGTTCCGCCATCGGATAACAGCTTAGCCGATGGGGTGTTTGGAGATGTCGCGCGCCAGCCGAAAACCTAGGATGTCGCTGCCAATATTGGCAAACACCCCGGCGCGGGCGGCCGAGCGCAGGCGTTCTGGGTCGAAGTTGTAGGCGCCGCCGCGAAAAATGCGCGGAAGCGTGGGATTGCTGGGGCTGGCCGGGATCAGGCGGCAGTTGTCGGGGCAGAGGTCTTGGCACCATTCAAAGACATTGCCGTGCATCTGGTGCAGGCCGAAGGCGTTGGGCTGAAACGCCTCCACGGCGACGGTTTGGCGGCGGTAGTCGCCAGTCGGCCCGCCGTTGTAGGCGTATTGGCCGTTGTAGTTGGCCTGCGCCGGCGTAATCCCCACGCCCCAGCTAAACGGCCCGGCAGAGCCGGCCCGGCAGGCGTATTCCCATTCCGCCTCGGTCGGCAGGCGGTAAACCTGCCCGGTCTGCTGGCTTAGCCACGCGCAGTAGTCCTGCGCGTCCTGCCAAGCGACGTTGATGACCGGCCGCCGCCCGCGTCCCCAGCCCTCGTCCGCCGGCAAGGGCTTGCCTGTGGCCTTTGCGTAAGCGTCGTATTCCTCAAAGGCGACGGCGTATTTGCCGATGGCGAACGGGCGCTCAAACGTGACCGGATGCGGGCGCTCCTCGTTGTCGCGGCGCTGCGGCTCGCTGGCGGGCGACCCGGCCAGGAAGCGGCCGGCCGGCAGCACGACCATGGTCGGCCCGGCGCCGCCCGCGGCCAGCGCGTCGCGGAACTCGACCGCCAAGCCCAGCGCGGCGGCGGCTTGGCGCTGCAAGGCTTGCACGTGGTCGGGCTGGGCGCCGTGGATATCCGGCAGGCTGGGAAGCGGGAGCGGGGCGACGGGGGCGGGCGGCGCGGGGGCGAGGGCGGCGATAGGCGGGGCGGGCTTAGGCTGTGCCGCCGCGCCGGGCTTGGTTTCGCCGACGGCCGCATGCACCAGCCGGCCCGCCTGTTCCGGGTCTAGGCCGTAATGTTGGGTCAGATGGTGCGCGGCCCATTGCCGGGCCAGTTCGCTGCGGTCTTGCAACAGCTTCGCCAGCCAGTCGATTTCCAAGGCGGCGGCAGGACCGGGTTTGGCGATGAGAGGCTGCGCTTGGCCGCAGAAAGGGCAATGGGCGACGGCCCAGCCTAGGTTTTTTCCACACGTGGCGCAGCTTGCCATCGGCGTCTGCTCATTTGCGGGTTGTAGGGTCAATAGTGCAGCAGCGAATGCACCTGATAATTGCCGAGCTTGTCGCGGCCGTTCAGAAAGTCCAGTTCGACCACGAAGGCGCAGGCGGCGACTTCCGCGCCTAGCGTTTCGACCAGTTCGCAACTGGCTTTGGCGGTGCCGCCCGTCGCCAGCAAGTCATCGATCAGCAACACGCGGTCGCCCGGCCCCAAGGCATCGACATGGATTTCCAGCGCCGCCGTGCCATATTCCAAGTCGTAGTCCACCGACTGCACTGCGTAAGGCAGCTGGCCGGGCTTGCGCAGCGGCACAAAGCCTAGCCCCAACTCCCAAGCCACCAGTGCCCCGAACACAAAGCCGCGCGCCTCCATGCCGGCCACGGCGGTGATGTTCTGTCCCAGAAACGGATGCAGCAATTGATGCACCGCCAAGCGCA
>JBJSYU010000029.1:0-5335 GCA_046089945.1 Candidatus Methylumidiphilus sp. | reverse complement strand
GCATTTGACGATGCTGAACTCGCCGCTTTTGACCCTTACTCGCTGATGGCCGACCACTCGGCCTGACAACGCCGCGCCACCTAACCACCACTCCAACCTTTTGTGAATCCTATGTCCGCACCTGCCCACGTCCACGCGCAATGGTCTTCCCGCCTCGCCTTCATCCTCGCCGCCAGCGGCTCGGCCATCGGCCTAGGCAACATCTGGAAGTTTCCCTATCTGGCCGGGGAAAACGGCGGCGGGGCTTTCGTGTTGGTTTACCTGCTGTGCGCGGCCGGCATCGGCATCCCGATCATGATCGCCGAAACCCTGCTGGGCAGGCGCGGCCGCCGCAGCCCGATCAACACCATGCTCAGCCTCGCGCAAGAGGCGAAAGCCAGCCCGCATTGGCGCTGGGTGGGCGGCGTCGGCGTCGCCGCTGGTTTTTTGGTGCTGTCGTATTACAGCGTCATCGCCGGCTGGGCGATGTCCTACATCTTCAAAATCAACAGCGCCCTGTTTGAACACATCGACGCCGCTGGTGCCACGCGGCTGTTTGAAGCGTTCAAATCCTCGCCGGAATACTTAGCCATTTGGCACACCCTCTTCATGGCGGCGACGGTGTTTGTCGTGCGCAAAGGCGTCAGCAGTGGCTTGGAGCGGCTGTCTGGCTTCATGATGCCGGCGCTGTTGGCGATGCTGCTGTTGCTGGACGTTTACGCGATGACCTCCGGCGGCTTCGGCCAAGGCTTCGCCTTCCTGTTCAACCCGGATTTCAGCAAACTGACCGGCTCTGGCGTGTTGGTCGCGCTCGGCCAGGCGTTCTTTTCGCTGGGCCTGGGCATGGGTTCGATCATGGTTTACGGCGCGTATTTGCCGGCCGGCGTTTCCATTGGCCGTTCCAGCGCCTTCGTCGTCGCCGCCGACACAGTGGTCGCGCTGCTGGCCGGCTTGGCGATTTTCCCGCTGGTGTTCGCCAACGGCCTGACGCCCGCCATGGGGCCGGGGCTGATTTTCGAGACCCTGCCCATCGCCTTCGGCCAAATGCCCCTGGGCTGGCTGGTCGGCATGGTGTTTTTCGTTCTGGTGTTCTTCGCCGCCATCACCTCCGCCGTCGCGCTGCTGGAACCGGCGGTCGCCTACCTGTCGGAAAACCGCCACATGGATCGGGAAAAAGCCTGCTTCGCCAGCGGCCTGACCTGTTGGGTGTTGGGACTCGGCACGGCGTTTTCCTTCAACATCTGGGCCGATGTGAAACTGTTCGGCAAAACCATTTTCGAGCTGATTGACCTGCTCACCGCGCAAATCATGATGCCGGTCGGCGGCGTGTTGATCGCCGTTTTCGCCGGCTGGGTCATGGCCCGCGAACACAGCGAAGCCGAACTGTCGCTGCAAGACCCCCGCCACTACGATATCTGGCGCATCCTCGTGCGCTATGTCGCGCCGCTAGGCGTCGGCTTGGTATTCCTCGACGCCATGGGGTTGCTCGGATGACCCAGGTCAGCAAAAGCGCCTTGGTGCGCTTTCCGGCGCACCTGATGTATGGCTTGGTTGAAGATGTCGAAGCCTACCCGCAGTTTCTGCCCTGGTGCGGCGCCGGCCGCATCCTGCGGCGCTCCGGCAACATCATCGATGCCGAACTGCAAATTGCCAAAGGCGGCTTCCAAAAAGCCTTCGCCACCCGCAACACCCTGCTGGCCCCGCAGGAAATCCGCATCAGCCTGCTCGAAGGCCCGTTCTCGCACCTTGAAGGCGTGTGGACATTCACCCCGCTCAGCGCCGAGGCCAGCAAAATCGCGCTGGATCTGGAATTTGAAATGTCCGGCAAACTCGCCAGCCTCGCCTTCGGGGCGCTGTTCAACCAAATCTGCAACACCATGGTCGGCGCTTTCAGCGACCGCGCCAAAGACCTCTACACCTACCACCACACCGAAGATGCAGATTGAAGTCGCCTACGCCAAACCGGAGGAACAGCTTATTGTGGCTTTAGAGGTAAACCCGGATTGCACCGTGGCAGACGCCATCCAGCAATCCGGGCTGTTGCCGCGCTTCCCCGAAATCGACTTGGCCGGCGGCAACAAAACCGGCATATTCGGCAAACTCTGCAAACTGGATCAAGTATTGCAAGAAGGCGACCGCGTGGAAATCTACCGCCCGCTGCTGGCCGACCCGAAGGAAAACCGGCGGCTGCGGGCGGGGAAACGTTAATTGGAGTGCAAGATTTATCTTGCACCTATTTGCAAACGACAAAGCGCCCAAAGACCTATGCCCTACAGTGACTTTACCCTAAAAAAAGCCAAAAGCGAACTGGGCTTGACGGTGATTGAAGACCAAGACTTGTTTTCCAAGATACCGGCAATACAGCTTAGCGACTATCTGTCGGCCACGTTGCAATATAATGTGCCGCTGGCCATGGCGGTTGGCACTGAGAAAGCGCGTTCGGAGTTAATCATTGCCAATATGCTGCTGGAAGTCAGAAAACTATTGCACAACACCGTCAGCCTGTTTTCCGGGGTCATGTTGGACGTGGACAAGGATCGTGGGCTGATGGGTTTCTGCGATTTCATCATCAGCAAATCGCCCGAACAGTTTTATGTCAGCGCCCCGCTGATTGCCGTTGTCGAGGCGAAGAATGAAAACATCGTCGGCGGCTTGGGGCAATGCATTGCCGAAATGTACGCAGCGGCTTTGTTTAATCAACGTGAAAACCTCAACCTGCCTGCGGTGTATGGCGTCGTGACCACTGGCGGCGCATGGAAATTCCTCAAGCATCAGGATGCCACGATATACATTGATGTGCCGGAATACCACATCACCAACGCCAACAAAATCCTTGCCATTTTATTGGAAATGGTCAACCAAACCGCTTGACTGTCGCCAACCGTTTCTTCCAACCCTGTATCAGGAGCAATCATGAAAAACCAAACAACGTTATCTGTTCTGGCCCTGTTGCTGTGCGCATCCGCCAGCGCACAGGCGGCGGTTTACACCGTCAACTATACCGGCATCGTGGACAATACTTTTCTGTATGGCAGCGCCCCCTTGCCGGCTGGCGTCAGTATCGGCAGCAGCGTCAGCGGCAGTTTTGCGTTTGACAGCGCTGCCGCCGCCAGCCCGACTTATACTTTTGGCTCGTGTTCCGGGTCTTGCGGCGGCGGTTCGGTGACGGCGTCTTTTCTGTTTTCGGCGGGTTTGAGCCATACGGTATCGATTGCCGGACATACCTGGTCGGACAGCCGGGGCAAAGTCGCGCTGAGCGACAATGCCTTGATTCCGGGCGGCGCGTTCCAATCAATCGGCGTGGATTCCAGCGTCACGGCGGATGATCCGTTGTTGAGTTTCGCGCTGACCAGCCCGCCCACGCAGTTGTTTCCCGATGTGAATGTGTTGACGGGTTTGGCGTTTGGCAACGCCGCGTTGGGTTTCGGCATTATCAGAAACAGCGATTATTACATTAGTTTCGCGTTGAGTTTACCCGTGCAAGAGACGGCCAGCGCGGTGCCGTTGCCGGCGGCGGCGTGGCTATTCGGCCCGGCTTTGCTGGGGTTTGCGTTTAAGCGGCGCAAAGCCTAAGCGGCTTAACCACTGCGTAGCGCCGGCATCTTGCCGGCCAATCGGCGTAGCGTTGGCATCTTGTCGGCGTTTACTGTAAGAAGGCGGTGTGTTCCTGGCGCAGCTGGTCGCCGGCAAGATGCCGGCGCTCCGGGTGACAAATCCGCCGCCAAGCCGGATAATCCGCAGCCATTTGAACACAATCCAGGCAAACTCCCCCATGTGGTTTAAAAACTTGTCGCTGTTACGCTTCACCGAACCGTTCACCCTCACCGCCGAGCAATTGGAAGAGAAGCTGCAAGCCGGGCGCTTCCAGCCTTGCGGCAGTTTGCAGCCGATGAGCTATGGCTGGGTGCCGCCGGTCGGCAAAGACGACGCGCCGCTGGTGCATGCCAGCGGCGGCTGTTTCATGCTGTGCGCCCAGCGCGAGGAGAAAATCCTGCCTTCTTCGGTGGTCAACGATTTGCTGTCCGAGAAGGTGGCCGAAATCGAGGAGCGCAAAGGCACGACGGTGCGCAAGAAAGAGCGCGACGCGCTCCGCGATGAGATCATCCACGATTTGCTGCCGCGCGCGTTTAGTTTCAGCCGCCGACAATACGCCTACATCGATCCGAACGCTGGCTGGCTGGTGGCCGACAGCGCCAGCACGAAGAAGACTGAGGAACTGGCGTCGTGGCTGCGGCGCTGTTTGGAATCGCTGCCGGTGGTGCCGCCGCAGGTCAGCGAGCGCCCCGCCGCCGTGATGACCGGCTGGCTGGCGGAAGGCGCGGCGCCTGCGGATATCGTCATCGAAAACGAATGTGAGCTACGCGCCACCGACGAGGAAGGCGCGGTGGTGCGCTGCAAAAAGCATGATTTGGCCGCGCCGGAAATTCAGAATCATCTGGAGGCCGGCAAAGAAGCCGTGAAAATTGCGGTAAGCTGGAATGACCGGCTGAGTTTTGTGTTGGACGATGCCTTAGGCATCAAGCGCCTGCGCTTTCTTGATCTGGTGCAGGAGCAGGCGTCCGATGTCGAAGCCGCCGACGCGGCGGAACGCTTCGATGTGGATTTCGCCATCATGGCCGGCGAACTCGCCACCTTCCTGCCGCGCCTGCTGGAACTTTTCGGTGGTGAGAACGCCGCAAAGAAACCTTGAAATACAGCGCTGATTAAGTTTTTGCTCCCTCACCCTAACCCTCTCCCCCAGGGGCGAGGGGACTTAATCGGAGATTCCTTTTAAATATCCGCAAGCCACCCAAAACCTTATGCCCAACACTCCGCGCCTTTTCCAGACAGCCAGCCGTCCGCTCGTTGGGCTGTTGCTGGCTTTGTTTCCGTTGTTCGCGCTCGCCGAATACTTGGACTTGCCGCCGCCCGGCGAGGATGTGGTCGGCCAGTTGCGCTATGTCAAAGCCCGCTCCGGCGACACGCTGATTGAGGTGGCCCACGACCACAGTGTCGGGCAAGACGAAATCGTCATGGCCAACCCGACGGTGAGCCGCTGGCTGCCGGGCGAAGGGACGAAGATTCTGATTCCCGACCGCTTCGTCTTGCCCGACGCCCCGCGTGTCGGCATCGTGGTGAATATCCCGGAGATGCGGATGTATTTCTATCCGCCGGGCGAAGGCAAGACGGCGCCGACCCAGGTGGTCACTTATCCAATCAGCGTCGGCCGGATGGATTGGAAGTCGCCGATGGGCATCACCAAGATTGTCGAGAAGATCAAAAACCCGACGTGGACGCCGCCGGCGTCGATCAAGCGCGAGCATGCTTTGGAAGGCGACATTTTGCCGGACGTGGTGCCGGCCGGCCCGGACAATCC
>JBJSYU010000028.1:0-9629 GCA_046089945.1 Candidatus Methylumidiphilus sp. | reverse complement strand
TTGATTCATGCCAGTGGCGCTCAGGCGACTTTTTGCTCTAAGCGCATATCACGAAGAAAGCTCATAAGCCCTTGCAGGGGATTTGACTTTTGTTGCAAAGTCTTAATATTTTCTCCAGTGAGCGCTGTCAACAAATGCCGTGTGTTATCGATATGGTTTGAGCATTGCAGCGCTTGCCTTAGCGCCTGTTTTGGCTCGAACTTGGCACGATCAAGGATTTCCTGCGAGAGTTGATAGCCTAGTAGGCCAGACAATAAAGCGGGGTCTTCAAAGAATATAGCTTCTATCGTAGGGACAAAGAAAACGGCTTTGACAGGCGTTTTTCCGGCGGCCATGCGCAAAAGTTCTTCAACATCTTGCCGCCGTTCCGCGATGAGCTTCGCGCTGACACAGTCGGCGTCTAGCACTAAGGCAAGCGGCACATGCCTGCGCATAACCAATGAGCGGGCCAAGCTGATGTGGTTGCCTTGGCCTGACACAATACCGACGCCTTCCTTCAGTTCTCTAGGCAGCACCGCCTGCAACACGTCCCGATCAAAATCCCCTTCGGTGACAATATAAGCCATCATGGTAACGCCTCCTCTCTAACGTCATAATCTGGGATGCCTTCTTCAACGCTGGCACGGTATTTTAGCTGCAACAAGGCGGCGATTTTCCGGTTGTCCAACGCATATTCGATTTCAGCGCCATCCCACAGCAAAATAGTTTGTGGAAAAACAAAATGGCAGAGCATGATGGCCGGCTTGGTAAATCCGCTGCGGCTAAAAATCATGCCTATGGTGTTGGCCGGGCGGCGCAACAATTGGTTGCGCAGTTTGGCGATTGGCTCAATGTTTACCTTGTCACTATAGTCTTTGCTTTCGACCAAGCACGACAGGCCGACATAGTGTATTACTCCATCTATTTGTTCGACGTTGGCTGTTTCAAAAATATTGACGCTAAACGGCCAACGGATATCCAAGCCATCCAGTTGGAATGCCCGCAGCACTAGGTATTCAAATGCTTTGCCCGCCTCCCATCCGGGCGTGTCGCCTTGCTGAATGCCATCCCACAAAGTGCGCAGTTCCGGCCAGCCGAGCGCCTGTATCGCATTTTTGTATTCAGCGTCTGTCGCCATGGCTCAGCCATGCCCCGCCTGCGTGGTCAGCAAGGAAATGTCGATGCCCATCAGCTCCGCCGCCGCCTTCCAGCGCTGCGCCGAGGCGACCTCGAACAGGATGGAGTTTGCCGCCGGGGCGGACAGCCAGGCGTTCTCGGCCATCTCGCGCTCCAACTGGCCCTTGCCCCAGCCGGCGTAGCCCAAGGCCACCAGCGCCTTGCGCGGCCCGGCGCCGGCGCTGATCGCCTCCAAAATGTCGCGCGAGGTGGTCAGCGCAATGCCGGGGGCGACGTGCAGCGTGGAATCCCAGCGCCCGCCCGGCTCGTGCAGCACGAAGCCGCGCTCAGGCTGCACCGGCCCGCCAAAATAGATCGGCATCTTGCCGATGTCGGATTCGCCGAGGTCGATATCCATCTGCCGCATGATGTCGCCTAGGGTCAGCTCGGAGGGGCGGTTGACGATGATTCCCAAAGCGCCGTCGGCGGTGTGTTGGCACAAATAGGTCACGGTCTTGGCGAAAAACGGGTCGGCCATGCCGGGCATGGCGATCAGGAAATGGTTGGTGAGGTTGGCGGATTGTTCGATCATGGGATGTATGTCGGCCTGGACAGTGGGGCGCCTGGAAGCGGTCATTGCTTGGTTTCCATGCGGTGGTCAATGGAGAAGCGCCATGTGCGGGTGATCACCAGCACGTCGGCCTCTTGCTGCAATTCCATAGGGAACGGCGCAAACGGCGCGGCCAGCCGCACGATGCGCTCGGCCGCCTGGTCCAGCACCGGCTTGCCGGAGGACTCCTGCACTTTGATATCGAACACGCTGCCGTCCGGTTTGACGGCCACGGCCAGCGTCAGGCTACCGGACAGTTTTTTCCGCCGCGCCTCGTCAGGATAGTTGAGGTTGCCGATGCGCTCCACCTTCATTTGCCAAGCCAGTTCATAGGCGGCGGCTTTATAGCGCTGGGCGCTGACCGCGTTGATGGGGACGATTTTGGGCTGCTTGGCTTGGCTGTCCTCGGAGGCGGCGAACTCCGCGCTGAATTCGGCGATGACTTGGCGCAGCGCCTCGGCGCTCAAGGTGTGGCTTTCGGTCGGTTCGGGGTCGTCCTCGCCGGTGTCGGCGAGGATTTTTTTCTCCGCCTGCCGCTGGGTAAGCTTCGTCCGGGGCTTCGGTCTCGCTTCCGGGGCGGGGTTGGGCGCCAGTTGCGGGTTTAGCATCTGCTCGCCGGCGCCTTGCGGCAAGGGCGGGGCCGCTTTCGGCATGGCTTTTTCTTTGCCCGTGCCGCTGCCTAGCTGGTTGTCGGCGGCGTGGAAATCGGCTTTTTCCGGCGTGTGCGCGGTGGGGTTTTGCACCAGCACAATGTCCAGCGCCTTCGCCGCCGGGCTGGGCTTGGGCATTTGGAAGTTCAGGCCCAAAATCAGCATGGCATGGATCACGCTGGCGGCAAACAGGGCGATCAGCAGGCGGTCGTGGCTGTTCCAGTCGATGCGCATCCCGTCAAACCCGCCCCAGTGCCTCAAGCCGCTCCAGCAGCAGGCCCGCGATGTTCAGGCCGAACTGCTTGTCGAGTTCCTGTGCGCAGGTCGGGCTGGTGACGTTGATTTCGGTCAGGTGGTCGCCGATCACGTCCAGCCCGACGAACAGCAGGCCCTTCTCGCGCAGCGTCGGCCCGACTTGCGCGGCGATCCAGCGGTCGCGGTCGGTCAACGGACGCCCCTCGGCCCGCCCGCCCGCCGCCAGGTTGCCCCGGCTTTCGCCGGCCTGCGGGATGCGCGCCAAGCAATACGGCACCGGCTCGCCGTCAATCACCAGGATGCGCGTGTCGCCGTCCACGATTTCCGGCAAATAGCGCTGCGCCATGACAAAGCGGCGGTTGTGCTGGGTCATCGTCTCCAATATCACGCTGAGGTTGGGGTCGTTTTGGCCGACGCGGAAAATCGACGCCCCGCCCATGCCGTCCAAAGGCTTCAGCACGATTTCGCCTTGTTCGTGCAAAAACGCCCGCAGCCGGCCGGCCTCGCGGGCCACCAGGGTCGGCGCGCAGCATTGCGGAAACCAGGCGGTGAACAGCTTTTCGTTGGCGTCGCGCAGCGAACTGGGCTTGTTGACCACCCGCGTCCCCCGGCTTTCGGCGCATTCCAGCAGGTGGGTGGCGTAGAGGAATTCTTGGTCGAAGGGCGGATCTTTGCGCATCAGCACCACGTCCAGCGTGTCCAGCGGCGCGTCGGTTTCGCCTTGAAACTCGAACCAGCGCGCCGGGTCGCGGGCGACCCGCAAGGCGCGCAGGCGGGCATGGGCACGGCCGTCGCGCAAATACAAATCGCCCAGTTCCATGTAGGACAGGCTGTGGCCGCGCCGCTGGGCCTCCAGCAACAGGGCAAAACTGGTGTCTTTGTTGATGTTGATGGCATGGATGGGGTCCATGACGACGCCGATTTTGAGGCTCATGGCAGGTTTTGCGTGTAATAAATAATGTTGGGTGGTCGCGGGCCGCCAGCCGACGTTCCGCTTGACATGAAAATGGCTAATCCGTTATAAAGCCGGGTTTCACGAAGCCCCGCTGGGCGGCCATAAACCGGAGGTAAACCATGTCCAAAGAATGCCAGGTCACAGGCAAGCGACGTATTGTAGGCCATAACGTTTCGCACGCTAACAACAAAACCAAGAGAATTTTCAACCCCAACCTGCACGAGCGGCGCTTCTGGGTCGAGAGCGAAAAGCGCTGGATCAGCCTGCGCGTTTCCTGCCACGGCCTGAGGATCATCGACAAGAAAGGCATTGACGCCGTGCTGGCCGATATCCGCAAACGCGGCCACGCCGCATAACCCAAACAGGAGACACGCGACATGCGCGACAAAATCAAGCTCAACTCCAGCGCAGGCACCGGCCACTTCTACACCACGACGAAGAACAAGCGCACCAAGCCGGAAAAGATCGAGATCAAGAAATACGACCCGGTCGTCCGCAAGCATGTGATGTACAAGGAAGGCAAAATCAAGTAAGCCTTCCGGCCAGCGGGGAGCTTCGACGCAAGCGGCGGAAGCTCCCACCCCCGCCAAGCCCACCCAGCCGGCACAGCCCAACCCCCGGATTTTTCGCCTCTCCCCTCTTTTCTTCCTTCCCCTTAAGCCTTATTTTAATTGCCTGACCCAGGCGGCGGCCCCGCCGGGCTGGCCATCAACCCCTTCCGTCAAGGCAACACGCACATGTTCACGCGCAGACATTTTCTGGCTTTCCTGCTGGGCGCATTATTATTGGCCGCAGGCCGCCCCGGCTTTGCCGCCTGGCCTTTGAGCGTCGATGGGCAAGCCCTGCCCTCGCTCGCCCCGATGTTGAAAAAGGCCACGCCGGCGGTAGTCAACATCTCGACCAAAACCAAGATCGAAGTCGCCGAACACCCGCTGATGCGCGACCCGTTCTTCCGCCGCTTCTTTGAGATCCCCAACATGCCCAGGCAGCGGGAAAGCTCCAGCCTAGGCTCCGGCGTCATCATCGACGCCAAAAACGGCTATGTCATCACCAACAACCATGTCATCGACAAGGCCGACGAAATCACCGTCACGCTCAGCGACGCCCGGCAACTGCCCGCCAAGCTGGTCGGCGCCGACCCGGAGTCGGACATCGCGGTCGTCAAGGTGGAGCCTAAGGATCTGACCGAGCTGCCGGTGGCCGATTCGGCGCAGCTACAGGTCGGCGACTTTGTCGTCGCCATCGGCAACCCGTTCGGGCTGGGGCAGACGGTGACCTCCGGCATCGTCAGCGCGTTGGGCCGTTCCGGGCTGGGCATCGAGGGCTATGAGGATTTCATCCAGACCGACGCCTCGATCAACCCCGGCAACTCCGGCGGGGCGCTGGTCAACCTGCGCGGCGAGCTGGTCGGCATCAACACCGCCATCCTCGCCCCGAACGGCGGCAACGTCGGCATCGGCTTCGCCATCCCCTCGAACATGGCCGCGCAGATCAAGACCACGCTGGTCGAACACGGCGAAGTCAAGCGCGGCCAGCTTGGCGTCGCCATCCAGGATCTGACCCCGGATTTGGCGCAAGCCTTCGGCCTCAGCCAAACCCAGGGCGCCGCCGTCACTGGCGTGCAGCCGCGCTCGCCGGCCGCCAAAGCCGGGCTGGAGCCGGGCGACATCGTCCTCGCCATCAACGGCAAGCGCGTCAAAGGCAGCCAGGATGTGCGCAACATCATCGGCCTGCTGCCCTTGGGCGAGGAGGTCAAGCTGGAAATCCAGCGCGGCGGCGAGACCCGCGTGCTGACCGCCGAAGTCGCCGCGCCGAAGATCGTGCAAGAGGACGGCCAAAAGATCCATCCCAAGCTGACCGGCATGCTGCTCGCCAACACCGCCCCAAACGACGCGGCGGACGGTGTGCGCATCGTCAAGATCCACACCGCCTCCTATGGTTTCCAGGCCGGCCTCAGGCCCGGCGATATCATCGTCATGGCCAACCGCCAGCCGGTCGGCTCGCTGGACGACCTGAAGCGCGCCGCAGGCGGACGCGAACTGCTGCTGAATGTCCAACGCGGCGACGCCGCTTTTCTGCTGATGCTGCGCTGATTAGGAATGCCCGGAGGCCCGGCGCATTCCGCTATACTCTGGGCTGTTTTTAACCCGCATTAAGACAGCGCCCATGTCGTCAAACGAAACGCAGACCGCCGCCAACCGATTCCGCTTCCTGGCCGAGGCGGCGGCGTGGCGCTATCGGCCGCAGGGCTTTGCCGTCCGCTGGCTGGCCCAGCAAAAGCTGGCGCGCGATCCGTTTTACCGCGAACTGTTGGCCGGCAATTGCCTGCCGTCGGCCGGGACGCTGCTGGATGTGGGCTGCGGTCGCGGCATCTTGCTGGCTTGGTTGGTTTGTGCGCAGACCGTAGGCATGGCGGGTGGCAGCAAGCGCCTGGAAAACATCCGTCTGCTGGGCATCGAGGCCGATCCCAAACTGGCCGAGTCGGCGCGGCTGGCCTTGCTGGGCCAAGCCGAAATCATCTTGGGCGACCCGCTCCACGCCGCCTTGCCGCCCTACCGCGTGGCGGTGCTGCATGATGCGCTGCTGTGCCTGCCGCCGGACGCGCAAGACCGCTTGCTGCGGCGGGTGGTGGCGGGGCTGGAGGCGGGCGGGTTGTTGATCCTGCGCGAACCCGACGCGGACGCCTGGTTCCGGCAGGCGGGCATCCATCTGGCCGTCACCGCGCTCGGCCTGGCGCGCGGACAAGAAAAACGCCAAGCCTATCCGAAAAGCCAAGCAGCATGGGCCAGCCAACTGGAATCTTTAGGGCTGGCCGTCGAAAGCCGTCCGGCGGTCGGCGCGGCCGGGTTCGCCAAAGCGCTGCTGCTGGCCATAAAACCCATTGCCACAAGCGTCTGATGGCCCATACCGCCCAAACCCCGGCGCCGCGCCTGCCTCCTGCATGATTGCGCCTTGAAGGCAACCGCGACCCGCATGCACAACAACACCTCCCCCAAGCCCTCGCCTGCCTTGGCCCGCGCCATGGCGCTCGCGCTGTTGTTGGGGCTGGGCGGCGGCACGGAAGGGTTCCTTTACCAATACCGGCAAGAACAGGCGGCCGGGCGCAGGGAGACCTCCGTCCTGCTGTTGGAAAAAACCCGCCTGCGCCTGGAAGCCGAGCTGAACGCGGCGGTGTTTTCCAGCAACAGCCTGGCCGCCTACTGGTCGGCGCGCCACGGCAATCCTGATTCAGGCGAGACGCATGACATCCTCGCCGAGGCCCATCGCCGCAGCCGCCATGTGCGCAACTTTGCCCTGGCCACAGGCTACCGCGTCGCCGAGGTTTACCCGCAAGGCGGCGCCAGCCCGGCGTTCGGCTTTGATTTCCGCGTCCAAGCCCAGCAATGGCCGGCGCTGCAACGCGGCATCGACAGCCACACCCCGACGCTGGCCGGCCCACCCTCCGCGCTGGCGTATTGGGTGCCGCTGTTTGCGGGCAGCCAGTTTTCCGGGCTGCTGGTCGCGCAAATCGACAGCGCGTCCTTGTTTTCGGCGGCGGGTCTGACGCAGGCCGACGGGCCGTGCCTGTGGGCGCTAGGCGGCGGCGATGGCGAGATGATCCTAGGCCCGGCCAGCCTGCTCGCCGACCCGGAGGCCACGGTCAGCGACATCGCCGTGCCGGGTGGACGCTGGCGGCTGGCGCTGCGGGAAAAAGACGCTCCCGCCCCGCTTTGGCCTACCGCCTTCCGGGGCGCAGGCTGGCTGCTCGCCGCGCTGTTCGCTGTGCAGTCGGCTTGGCTGTCCACGCTCCAACGCACCTTGTCCGAACTTGCCTTGTATGACCGGCTGACCGGACTGCCGGCCCGGCCGCTGTTCCTCGACCGGCTCAAGCAGATGATCCGCCGCACCAAGCGCAACCACGGCCATTTCAGTGTGCTGTTCATCGACCTGGACGACTTCAAAAGCATCCGCGAGCGGCAAGGCGCCAAGGCGGGGGAGATGATGCTGGCCGGCATCGGCAAGCGCCTGCTTGGCTCGATCCGCCACTGCGACACGGTGACGCGCTGGGACGGCGGCGAATTTCTGATTCTGCTCGACGCCTGCCCGCTGGATCAGGCGCGGCTGATCGCCGAAAACCTGCGCCACAAGATCGAATTGCCAGTGTCTTACGGCGGCGAGGAGTTGCGCGTCGGCGCCTCCATCGGGCTGGCCACCTACCCCGACGACGGTCGCAGCCTCAACGCGCTGTTGAAAGTCGCCAACGCCGCCGTGCGCCGCGACAAAAGCCGCCGGGCGGCTTAAAGACAGTTGAAATTGTCGCACCAATTCTCTATAAGGTTGGCGCACCCAAGCGCGAAGGCGCTTAGGCCGAAAGCCCACACCCACAACCTTATCCAAACTTAAAACGGAGCAAGCAATGCGTAAACTTGGTTCACTGATCGCCGCCCTGGCCCTCGCCGCCGCCTCCGGCGTCGCCGCCGCCGAATGGCAAGCCCTGCCGAGCAAAGCCCCGGAACCCGCCGACAACCCGACCACGCCGGAAAAGGTCGATCTGGGCCGCATCCTCTACCACGACCCGCGCCTGTCCTCGGCCGGCACGGTGTCCTGCGCGTCCTGCCACAATGTCATGGGCGGCGGCGAAGACAACCGCGCCGGCTCGGTCGGCGTGCAGGCGCAGGTCGGCGGACGCAGCGCCCCGACGGTCTGGAACTCGGCGTTCAACGCCACGCAGTTCTGGGACGGCCGCGCCCCCAGCCTGGAGGCCCAAGCCAAAGGCCCAGTCACCAACCCCATCGAAATGGGCATGAAAAGCTGGGACGACGTGGTCGCACGGCTGAAAGCCATACCGGGCTACGCGGCGCTGTTTGCCGACGCCTTCCCCGGCGCCACCGACGCCATCACCGCCGACAATTCCGCCAAAGCCATCGCCGCCTACGAGCGCACCCTGATCACGCCGAACAGCCCCTACGACAAGTTTGCCGCCGGCGACAAGGCCGCCCTCAACGAGCAGCAACAGCGCGGCGCGGCCACGTTCGCCGAAGTCGGCTGCGGCGGTTGCCATTCTGGCCCGGCCTTCAACGGTTCGCAGATGGGCGAAGGCGCCGGCGTCTACCAGAAATTCCCCGGCGTGGAAAATGGGGCGCTGGAAGCGCAATACGGCTTCTCCAAAGATCCAGGCCGCTTTGAAGTGACCAAGAACGAGGCCGACCGCCACCTGTTCAAGGTGCCGACGCTGCGCAACATCGCGCTGACCGCCCCGTACTTCCACAACGGTTCGGTGAAGTCGCTGGAAGACGCCGTGAAGATCATGGCCAAGCTGCAATTGAACAAGGAACTGACCCCGCAGCAGGCGCAGGACATCACCGCCTTCCTCACCGCGCTGACCGGCGAGTTCCCCCGCCAAGACATGCCGCGCCTGCCCGGCTACACCGGCAAAGCCTTCGATTTCGCCAAAAACTAAGCGCTAAACGTTTTGCAGGCGACACGGCCGGCCCCGCGAGGGGCCGGCTTTTTTGCGCCTATTGGTACAGCCGGCAGGCGGCGATGCGCGCCTCGATTTGGCTTTTCAAGGCCAGAAACTGCGGGCTTTCGGCGTCGCCGTATTGGCGGGCGAAATCCTCCGCCGCCAAGTTTTCCGGCAAGTCGGTCATATTGGGCATGAACACCGCCTCGTCCGCCGCTTGGCTCAGCACCGCCTGCAAGCGCCGGGCGGACTCGTCCGAACTCGCCGCCATCTTGCCGAACAGCGCTCCGGCGCGGTCTGCCGCCAAATCGATGAAGCTGAAGCCGCTGCCGCCGTGGCTGTCGTTGAACTCCTTCGCCAAACCGACCATGTCGGCGAACGCCCGATGCCCGGCAATCGCCAGCAAGGCCGACGCGGTGAAATGCTGCGCCGCGTCGGCGCGGCGGTTCAGCAGGGCTTCGCGGCGCGGCAGGCTGGGTACGCCGCCGTCGGGGTACAGCGCCGACGCCAGCCCCTTGCCGTTGGCATACGCCGCCAGCAGCAAAATCACCGCCCGGTTCTCCTGCCGGGCATCGCCGCCTTCTTGATCTGAGCGCTCTTTCGCCAGCGCGAACAAGGGCT
>JBJSYU010000027.1:0-2738 GCA_046089945.1 Candidatus Methylumidiphilus sp. | reverse complement strand
GGTCACTGGGTGACGATGGTCATCGACCCGTAAATCGAGGTAACGGTCGTTATTGCCGCCATAACCGGCCTTTGGGCGCAGCACCAGCAGCGCTGCCGATTGTCGCCCACGCCGGTCGCCCCCCGCCTCATCGGCGGCTTTGAGGGCGGCAAATAGACGATCGGCAAACTCGCCGGATGTGTTTTCATAGGCCAGTGCCAGCGCTGAGATCACATTGGCCCCGGCCAAAATATTGCCTTGCACTGCATAGCCTTTGCCCACCTGCCCACCGGCCCACTCCATACATTTTGCGCCGGTGTAAGTGGCGGCATTGCCTTGGGCATCGACCAGCCCAAATTGGCGTTCGTCACGGTCTGTATCGTTGGCAATCAGTTGTTGCACACATTCATCGGCAGGCAGGCCGTGCGCCATCAGCGCCAAGCCATCCGGGCCATAGGCCATATTGACATGGGCCTGTGTGGCGACCGCCCCCGCCCCAATACGGCAATAAGGCACATATGCGACCACCGCCAAAAATTTGCTGGCAACGGCGATGCCATAGCTGCCGGTGGCGGCATCGTGGGCGACGATAGAGAAGGTAGAAAAGAACATAAGCTAAAAATGACGATGTTATAAATGCAGCAGAATTTTAGGGGCAAAATTCGCCCTACGACAGCGAATCTGTTTTACCGCTCCAAATCTACTTTAACATGAGGTCCATCATAAACCTTTCGCAAAAGCGGATGCTTCGCGTTTTTATCCGCCTCCTTATCTTGCTCGCACTTCTCGCGCTGGTCAAAGCGCCGCGCCTGCTCACGCCCCTCGGCGCGCCGCAAACAGTGCAAACGCGGCGGCCTATCGCCGCAATGCACACCCGCTTTACCGAAGAGGCCGAAGCATGGAAAATTAAACGCGGCTTGCAAATGCTGCGTGAGATGGGCGTGACGACGATTGTCGAATTTTTCCCTTGGGCTTATTATGAGCCGAGCAAAGGCCAGTTTGATTGGCCTAGTGCCGAACGCGTCATCGCTCATGCCAATCAGCAAGGGCTGCGTGTGATTGCGCGGCTGGGCTTGCCACCGGCTTGGGCGCAAACCCAGCATAAAGATTGCCGCTTGCCAAATACCGATTGCCAGGTATCGCCAACCTATTTGCCGAATGAGGCCTATGTCGATTTTGCCGAATTTGCGGCGGCCTTTGCGGCCAATTTTCGTGGGCGGGTTGGGCAGATTATTTTGTGGAACGCGCCAAACCTGAGCAATGAATGGGGTTTGCGTCCGGTGGACGCGGCGGGCTATGCCGAGTTGGTGGCATTGGCATACCCCAGCATCAAACGCGCCAACCCCGATGTGGGGGTGTTGATTGGTGCGCTCGCGCCGACACTCGAACCCATTGGCAGTGCACAAGGGCTGGACGACCTGATTTACCTTGAGCAATTTTACGAAAAATTGAAAATGGAAACAGAAAAATTAAAAAAGGCTTCTGCTGCGTCAATTTCCATTTTACATTTTAAATTTTATGATGGTGTCGCCGTTCATGCTTATGGGCGCAGTGCCCCGCCCGATGCACCGCCGGCCCGCGACCGCATCAACTATCGGCGCACCGAGTTGGTGCGCGAGCTGATGTTGCAAAACGGCGATGCGGATCTGCCCATTTTTATTACCGAGGCGGGGTGGAATGACGACCCGCATTGGGTGTTTGGGGTGACACCGGCCCAGCGGATTCGCTATACACTTGAGGCGTGGGATTACGCGCAGACGCATTGGCCTTATGTGCAATCGGTGGCGATGTGGGTATTTAAAGAGCCGCGCCCAGCGCGGGGTTATCGTGACCATTTTACATTTGTTACGCCTAGCCTCGAGCCGTTGCCGATTTATGCTGAGGTGCAACAGGCGAACCAGAATATGTCTCTAAAATAAAGACCGCGTATTGGTCGTATGATTAGGGCGGCGCTGTGGGTCTATCGTCTAACGCGGGGATTAAAATCCCGCGCTGGGCACACAAAGACCGCCTTCGCGGTCTAAATGCTTAGCCTGCGAAGGCGGTCTTTGTAGGCCTAGCGGTTAGTTAATCTAATTTGTAGAAACCTGACTTCGATGGCGATTTATAGAAGATTGCATTTGAATGGCGATTGATCCCCGTGCGGACGCGATACGCCGCATTTTGTCATTTGTGTAAGAGGCAAGGTGATAGTAGAAGCGTTAAATTATTATTTTTGCGTAACATCTGTCATTTCGAAGCGAAGCGAGAAATCTTTGCATAACATACGCTTTTAGTCTCAATTTACGCAAAGATTTCTCGCTTCGCTTGCTCAGAAACTTGGATATATGCGTATATTTGATGTGTCATCCCGACACGAAGTGAGGGATCCCTGTGACCTAAATCAACACAAGCGTCACACTGGCTTGGCAAAACTTTAGCCAACCTGACTACATTTTTGTCGAATTTAATCTTCAGGGATCCCTCGCAGTTTACCCTGAGCTTGTCGAAGGGCGTCGGGATGACCCATTGAGACAATAAGTTTCTCCACCTTGCTGGACGCCACGCCTCGGCTCAGCGTCTATGTATTTCGAAATGACGATCCCACGATTATCTTGACCCCTACACGATTTCATATCTTTTCTTTGAGACCTTTGTGTTCTTCGCGGTAAAAAAATTAAGTTGTAATTAAGTCCAAATGATCACAATCGTAAATCATAACAAGTTGGTTGCGATGTTTTGCCATTCATCGTCAAGGCTGCCTACAATACGGGTTGTTT